>NZ_CP155618.1:0-252500 GCF_031128465.2 Mariniflexile litorale
ATGAGTGTAACTGCGCAAACGGTATGGAATAGCTGTCTTGAATTCATAAAGGATAATATCCAACCGCAAGCATACAAAACATGGTTTGAACCTATTGTAGCGGTTAAGCTTTCAGACAATGCCTTAAGTATTCAAGTACCTAGTAAATTCTTTTACGAATGGCTTGAAGAACATTACGTGAAAATTCTAAAAGTATCCCTTACAAAAGAATTAGGTGAAAAAGCTAAACTTGTTTACATTATTAAAATGGAAAACACGTATGGCAACAAACAACCTTTTACCGAAAAAATTCCTAGTTCAAACAGAAGTTCTGTAAAATCGCAAGAAGTTGACATTCCTTTAAATAATAAAAGCCCCGAATTACGAAACCCGTTTGTAATTCCAGGTATTAGAAATGTCAAAATTGAATCCCAACTAAACCCTAATTATAGTTTTGAAAACTTTTTAGAAGGAGACTCTAACCGTTTAGCGCGTAGTGCAGGATTAGCTGTAGCCTCAAAACCTGGAGGAACTTCTTTTAACCCGTTACTTATTTTTGGTGGCGTTGGTTTAGGGAAAACTCACTTAGCACATGCTATAGGAGTAGACATTAAAGACAAATACCCTGAAAAAACAGTTTTATATATTTCGGCTGAAAAGTTCACTCAACAATATATAGATTCTGTTAAAAAAAATAATAGAAATGACTTTATACATTTCTATCAAATTATTGATGTGTTGATTATTGACGATGTACAATTCTTGTCTGGTAAAACAGGTACCCAAGATGTGTTTTTCCATATTTTCAATCATTTACATCAAAACGGCAAACAAGTTATCTTAACAAGTGATAAAGCACCTGTTGATATGCAAGATATTGAGCAACGCTTATTATCTCGCTTTAAATGGGGACTTTCTGCTGAATTGCAAACACCTGATTTTGAAACACGTGTTTCTATTTTAAAAAACAAATTATATCGTGATGGTGTAGACATGCCAGATGATATTATTGAATATGTTGCTAAAAATATCAAATCGAATGTAAGAGAGCTAGAAGGTGCTATTATTTCTTTAATTGCACAATCATCTTTCAACAAAAAGGAAATTACTATTGATTTAGCCAGAATAATAGTTGAGAAATTTGTTAAAAATACTAAGCGTGAAGTTTCTATTGATTACATCCAAAAAGTAGTATCAGATTATTTCCAAATGGATATTGATACTTTGCAATCAAAAACAAGAAAACGTCACATTGTTCAAGCAAGACAATTGGCTATGTTTTTCGCGAAAAAATTCACTAAAGCATCTTTAGCTAGTATTGGTTCACAAATAGGAAAACGTGACCACGCCACCGTATTACACGCATGCAAAACGGTAGATAATTTATCTTCTACCGATAAGCAATTTAAAAAATACGTTGAAGATATCGCAAAAAAACTATCTGTTTAAAACATTTTAAAATGACTAAAATTCTGATGGTATGCTTAGGAAACATTTGTCGTTCTCCTCTTGCCGAAGGTATTTTAAGATCAAAACTTCCTAACACTTCTATTATTATAGATTCTGCAGGTACAGGCGATTATCATATTGGTAAAAATCCAGACAGTCGATCTGTTGCAGTTGCTAATAAACACGGTTTAGACATTTCAAATCTAAAAGGACGCCAATTTCATGCTTCAGATTTTGATGTTTTTGATGTTATTTATGTCATGGATGAATCTAATTATCGAAACGTCCTATTACTTGCAAGAGACGAACAAGATAAAACGAAGGTTAAGTTTATTTTAAATGAAGTTTATCCAGACCAAAACTATAATGTCCCTGATCCTTATTATGGTGGAAACGATGGTTTTGAAAATGTTTATAATATGTTAGACAAAGCATGTTCGGTTATTGCTGAAAAATTAACTTAAAATATATGAAATCTAATAAAGGAATTCTTTATTTAATTCCAACAACATTAGGAAACAACGAACCTCTAGAAGTACTTCCTATTACAGTTAAACAAATTATAGATAAAACCGATACATTTATTGTTGAAAATGATAAAACGGCACGACACTTTATAAAACGAATATCACCGGAAAAATCGCAGCCTTCACTAAAAATGTTTCATTTAAACAAATATACCGATGCTATTGATTTGCCTAGCTTCTTAGACCCCTGTTTAAATGGGACGAACGTTGGCCTGCTTTCTGAAGCTGGTTGCCCTGGGGTTGCAGATCCGGGTGCCGATATTGTAAAAATAGCACATCAAAAAAACATTAAAGTGGTACCACTAGTTGGACCATCATCTATTTTAATGGCGCTAATGAGTTCTGGAATGAATGGGCAAAGTTTTGCTTTTAACGGCTATTTACCTATTGATAAAGGGGAACGAAAAAGTGAGATGAAACGTTTAGAACGTTTATCTTTTGAACATAATCAATCTCAATTATTTATTGAAACACCATACAGAAACAACAAAATGCTTGAAGATTTATCTAATTATTTAGACGAAAACACGCAAATTTGTGTAGCCTGTGATATTACTTTACCAACAGAACTTATAAAAACTCAAGCTGCAAAAGATTGGAAAAAAAATATCGTAGATCTACATAAAAGACCTACGATATTTATTATTCACAAAGACTAAAACTATATAGCTTTAGCTCTTTTATTTGCTTTAATTGAAGATGTATCGTAACCAGAAAACTTTTTCATATAGTATTCAATGGTTGTACCATAACTATCTTCAAAATTATCAATTCCATAACTTCTTAAATAGTTTTTTACACTTCCAGCCCCTGCTAAATGAGCCGACGCCAAAATACCAGATTCGGTTATTAAGATACCATTAAGCCTTTTGCCAACAAAATTTTTAATATCTCTACGCAAAATCCATTTATTACGTTGTGTATTGGCTACAAATGCTTTTTCTTGAAGCTCAGGATTTTTCAAAAATAACGATGGATTGTGAATCCCAATTAATTTTAAAGTCCCTGATCCAAATTGATATTTCCCTAAATAACCTAAAGTGTTTACAACAAAATAATCGCCTCTAGATTCTTTAAATGCTAAGGCCTCTTTAAATCCTACAAAAGATTTACCTAAGAATGGAGAAATTGGTTTGTTCATGTCGTTCGACGCTAAAGCATTCTCATGAATGCTAGGGTCTTGGCTTACTGTATAATCTAACTCTAAGCCAACTGTTGAATATTTACTTAAATCTGTCGTTTTATTTGATGAAAACGACACCAACAATAGAATACATATTGTTAGAGTTAGGGTTAAGTAACTTGCAATACTTTTTCTCATAGTTTTTTAAATTTTTTCAGCAAAATCACATAGTAAAATTGCTTGAAAATTTGAGCGTGCAAAATTAGACATTTTCCTAACAATATCAAAATTAATCGTTTAACGACTTTTTTAATAGTAGAATAGATGAAATACACACCCTTTTTTGGCAAATTCTATAGTTGGAAAAGGTATTTTAATCATATTAAAAATGTCTAAAACAGACTTCAGTAATTTTGAATTTGTTTCAATATTATTCAAATTTACATCTAAACTTAAATAGAATTGACGCTGTCTATTTAAATTTGTTAACAACTGATTGTCAACATCTTTCACGCCATTAAACATACCATCAGCCCCATATCCTACAGCTAAATTCAACCATTTAGGCACGCTTTGTTCTTTAAAAAAAGAATGTAAATTAGCACTTAACCAATAAGTTTGCCCATTATAGTCCTTCAAAATCTGTTCCAAAAATCCTTTCCCTAACTTTTCCGGACTTTGAGAAGCATATTTCGTTTGATGAAATGAGAACTTTAAGGAGATGCGTTGCTCATTCCAAAGCAATTCTTGTCCAATATACAAGCCTGTACCTGATGCATTTGCTAAAATATCTCCCCAAGAAAAGCCCCATTCTTTTGAATAACCGTCTAAAATTTCGACTGTTGTTAAAAACCCAAATCCTAAAGTAGCGCCATAAATTAACTGGTCCTTCTTACTTACACCACTCCAATTTAATAACTGAGCTCCATGTTTTCCCATTTGATACGAAGTAAACACATGCCCCATTTTATCCATTTGCAGCCATTCATTATTATCATTAATGGTGTGAAATTTAGAACGCTCATAATCGGCATACCACAGTTGGTTCAAACCTAACAAGGTTAAACTTCCAATAGCTGCTTCTGTAATAATAATGGCGTTTCGTCTCGGCTTATTAAGCGTATCACTAAGTGTTAAAAATGAATCGAAATTAGATTGCGAGAAGGAAAATAATGGCAATAAAACAAAAAATAACAGGTATTTTATGACTACATATTTCACTACTTATTAATGCCTTGAGATGACAAATACTGATGGTATTCTCTAGCATTCACATTATGCTGAGATAACGTTTTTGCAAATTTATGAAATCCAAAACGCTTGGCATCGGCCGCAAAATAAAGGTATTGGTGTTTTTCATAATTTAAAACGGCATCGATAGCCGAAATATCAGGCATGGCTATAAGTCCTGGAGGCAATCCTAAGTTTTTATAGGTATTATAAGGAGACACGATATCTTTATGAATATTTAGAACACGCTTGATAATCGTATTTTTATATTCTGGCAATTGATAGGCTGCAAATTTTAAAGTAGGATCTGCTTGTAATGGCATCCCTATTCTAATTCGGTTCATATAAACACCTGCTATTCTTGGTTGTTCTGAAGCTTGTTTTGACTCCTCATAAACTATTGATGCCAATGCTATAACTTGGTCTCGTTTTAAACCAATAGCTTTGGCTTTGTCGTTTCGAGCAGCCGTCCAAAAACGATTATATTCTTTAAGCATGCGCGCTCTAAATTGCTCTGCCGAGGTATTCCAGAAAAACTCATAACTATTAGGTAAATACATGCCCAAAGCTGTCGCATTATTAAACTCATATTTTGATAAAAACGCACTATCTTTCATGGCTTTTAATAACGAAAGACTATCAGTTTCTATTTGTGTACTGATTCTTCCTGCCAACTTCTCCATTGAATCCTGATTATTAAAAGATAATTTAATTGGGAGGTTCCTACTTCTAATTGAGTTAATAATATCATTATTATTCATCCCTTTAGTTATAGCAAAACGACCTGCTTTAACATTCGTTGTGTACTTTTTTTGCTTTGCAAGCGCATCAAAAGTGTTTATATCTTTCAATAACGGTTCTAATTGCTGCCTAACATCATTATAAGTCGCATTGGTAGGCACATAAACATAGGCCGTATCATTATTAAAAGCCGTATTGGAGTTCATCATGGTATTGTAAACATAATAGGCGAAATATGCTGCAATGGCCAACCCTATAAAAACAATGGCAAGAAGTATTTTTTTAATATACATTTAATTATTTATAAGCTGAAATATAAACTCATTTTTAAATGAACCGTTAATCAAAATCCAGTCCTTTTTTAATCCTATTTTTTGAAACCCTTGTTTGGTAAAAAGTTTGATACTTATGTCATTTTCTTCTGAGACATGGCAATATAACTGATGCAATCCCAAATGTGTAAAACTATAATCTATAAGTAGTTTTAAAGCTTCACTTCCCAAACCTTTAGACCTATCATTAGGTTCTTTTACTAAAATACCGACTCCTGCTCTACTGTTTTTAAAATCGAAATCAAACAAATCGATCATTCCCAAAGCCACATCATCATAACTTGAAATAACCAAGCGTAATTGTTTCACTTCAAAAATGTCTTTATGAGATTGTTTTAAGTACTGTTTTATTAAAAATTTTGAATAAGGCGTAATGGTATTACTTATTTCCCAAACTGATTCGTCGTTTTCAATGGTATGAATAAACTCCAAATCTTCGGGTTCCAAAGCACGTAAATAGATATTTTCTCCTTTTAAGGTAATCATATATTACCGCTAAAAACAAATGAAGCTGGCCCTATAAGCCAAACGTTTTTGTAAACCCCATTTTCCAAATCAAAACTCACTTGTAATTCACCACCTTGAACTTTTAAAGTAATTAAGTTTGCGTTGGTTTGATTAAGTGCGTGCATTGCCAATGCCACAGCAGTAACGCCCGTACCACAAGACAAAGTTTCGTCTTCTACTCCTCGTTCATAAGTTCTAACAGCAAAAATTTGGTCACTGATTTTCTTTACAAAATTCACATTGCTTCCTGCTTCATTATATGGCGCACCATAGCGTATAGCAGCTCCTTTAGTTTTGATATCGAAATTTTCAATTTGCTCTTCAAACTGTACATGATGTGGAGAACCCGTATTTAAAAACACATGATTTTTATGTTTTTCAACCACATCAACATCTAACATTTGGAGTTTTACGATGCCATTATGAATGCTTGCATGGTGCAAACCATCAATAGCTTCAAAAATAGCTTTATCCTTAATAACACCTAATTGATTTGCAAATGCCACTAAACAACGGCCACCATTACCGCACATAGTGCTTTCGTTACCATCAGCATTATAATACACCATTTTAAAATTTAAAGTAGGATGGTTTTCTAATAAAATTAGACCATCTGCTCCTACCCCAAAACGTCTGTCGCATAAGAATGCAATGCGTTGAGTGTCTTTTTTGTTGAACGTTTCCTGACGATTATCTATCATCACAAAATCGTTTCCTGTTCCTTGATATTTGTAAAAAGTCTGTTGCATAATAATGCACAAATATAAAGAAGTCTTTTTACTTTTTAACGTCAAACCAACATTTCAATTTATATATTAAAGCTTATATCCAATCTATGAAGCATTAAAGCAAAAAAAGCGGTAATAAGCACAAAGAAAAGAACTTCTAACTTTTTCGGATTCGCTCCAGACAAATTAGCATCCTACTTGATTTCTTTAAACCTCCCCAAAAAACTAATAACACCAAAAAACAAAAAATCCCGCATAGCGCAGGATTCTTTTGTTTTTATAGAAACCTCACATTTAAAAAAAAGTGAGGTATTATATGATGTAATTACACAAATAATGGTCTTCCCACCATCATCGTATTTACTTTACCTTTAACGGTTTCTAAAACCGCTTCATTTTCGTGGTTATTGATTACTTCATCAATTAACTGCACTATTTCAAGCATATCGGTTTCTTTTAAACCTCTGGTTGTAACCGCAGCAGTACCAACACGAATACCTGATGTTACAAATGGGGAACGGGTATCGAAAGGCACCATGTTTTTATTTACGGTGATATCTGCTTTTACCAAAGCTTGTTCTGCTTCTTTACCAGATACATTTTTATTACGTAAATCTATTAACATACAGTGGTTATCAGTACCACCAGAAATAATATTATATCCTTTTTCAACCAATGCTTTTGCCATAGTAGCCGCATTTGCTTTTACTTGTAATTGGTAATGTAAAAAATCATCGGTTAAAGCTTCTCCAAATGCTATCGCTTTAGCTGCTATAATATGCTCTAAAGGCCCTCCTTGATTTCCTGGAAACACAGCTGAATCTAATAAAGATGACATTTTACGTAAACTACCATCTTTCAAGGTCATTCCAAATGGATTGTCAAAATCTTGTCCCATCATTATTAAACCACCTCTTGGACCTCTTAACGTTTTATGTGTTGTTGTAGTTACAATATGGCAATGTGGCATCGGATCGTTTAAAATGCCTTTTGCAATTAATCCAGCAGGATGTGAAATATCGGCCATTAAAATAGCACCCACGCTATCGGCGATGACTCTAAAACGTTTAAAATCAATATCACGAGAATATGCAGACGCACCAGCTATGATTAATTTTGGTTGCTCTTTCGTAGCAATTTCTTGAATTTTATCATAGTTTAAAATACCAGTTTCCTGCTCTACCCCGTAAAATACAGGATCGTATAATTTACCAGAAAAATTTACTGGCGATCCATGAGTTAAATGACCACCATGCGATAAATCGAAACCTAAAATTTTATCTCCAGGTGTTAAACAAGCGTGATAAACCGCTGTGTTTGCTTGACTTCCAGAGTGCGGTTGTACGTTAGCGTACACAGCACCAAACAAAGCTTTTGCTCTATCAATAGCTATTTGCTCTACTTCATCAACCACTTCACAACCACCATAATAGCGTTTACCTGGGTAGCCTTCAGCATATTTATTGGTTAACACAGAACCTGCAGCTTCCAAAACTTGGTTACTTACAAAGTTTTCGGATGCAATAAGTTCAATGCCATGTAATTGGCGTTCTTTTTCAGCTTCAATTAGTTCAAAAATTTGTTCGTCGCGTTGCATAAAATTAATTTCTTGTTAAATATTCGGCAAAAATAAGAAATAGATTAGTTAAATACACCAAAAAACATATATTTACTTCTAAGTTTTTAACGGTTTTATTAACGGTTAAAAGAAATCTAATTTTTACACTTTTTTTTCTGTTGAAATAAAAAAAAAGTGTAGGTTTGAATATAATTCAATAAACATTAAACTCTTTAAGTTATGCCATTATCCGCTAACAATCCAGATAGAAAATCGTGGTTACACGTAGATAAAAACTCAGATTTCCCGATACAAAATATTCCTTTTGGGGTATTTTTAACGCGTGATGATATCGTTACCATTGGCACCAGAATTGGCGATACTGCTATCGATTTAGGGGCACTACATCAATTAGGTTATTTTAGTGGCATCCCTTTAACCGATGATATTTTTCTTCAAGATACGTTAAATGATTTTATTGCCGATGGTAGAAAAACATGGCGCTCTGTAAGAAACCGAATTGCAGAAATATTTGATAGTAACAACAAAACTTTAAAAGAAAATAAAAGTCATAAGGAAATTGTACTTTTTAGATTGGATGAAATTGAAATGCAGTTGCCTGTACAAATTGGTGATTATACCGATTTTTATTCAAGCATCGAGCATGCCACTAATGTAGGTTCTATGTTTAGAGGCCCTGAAAATGCACTGCTACCAAACTGGTTGCATCTGCCCATCGCTTACCATGGCAGAAGTTCATCTATCATTCCATCGGGAATTCCAGTTCATAGACCACAAGGTCAAACACTTCCCAACGGAGCAGAACTACCTGTTTTCGGACCTAGTGAATTGGTTGATTTTGAGTTAGAAATGGCTTTTATTACAACGGTTGCTAACGATTTAGGCGAACCGATTCCTGTGAATGAAGTTGAAGAATACATTTTTGGTTTGGTATTATTAAATGATTGGAGTGCACGAGATATTCAAAAATGGGAATATGTGCCGCTAGGACCGTTTTTAGCTAAAAACTTCGCATCGTCTATTTCACCATGGATTGTAACACTGGATGCATTAGAACCTTATCGTGTGGAAAGTCCAAAACCTATTAAGCCACAATTAGAATACCTTCAATATAAAGGTAAAAAAAGTTACGATATTAATTTAGAAGTAGCCATACGCCCAAGTGGTGCTAAAGAGACCGTTGTTAGCAAATCTAATTTTAAGTATATGTATTGGAACATGTCGCAACAATTGGCGCACCATACTATAAATGGTTGCCCAGTTAATTCTGGCGATATGATGGGAAGTGGTACTATTTCTGGCCCAACACCAGATTCATACGGTTCCTTGTTAGAACTGACTTGGAAAGGGGAAAAACCACTTAAAATGAAAGATGGTAGTGAACGTACTTTTATTAACGACAACGATACTGTTATTATGCGTGGTTTTTGTGAAAAAGATGGTACACGTATTGGTTTTGGAGAAGTTTCTACCAAATTGCTACCTGTTTTTAAACGCAAATGAAATAAGAATATGGCGTAGACGGAACCATTTTATTCTATTACGCCATGTTTTAGTAACAAAGTTTAAAAATATCTTTTAAGCTAATTTAACTAAATCACTTTTTTTATAACCCGTAGTTTATGGGTATGTATTTTCTTGTCTACATTATAGATGCCTGAGTGGTCTAACCTATCGATTCTAACCTTTCCATGAGCATGAATGATGTAGTTATCGCTCATAATAATACCAACATGGGTAATAACACCTTCGTTATTATCAAAAAAAGCTAAATCTCCAGGTTCGCTTTCTTCTATAAAACTTAAAGCCTCTCCTTGTGTTGCTTGTTGAGACGCATCGCGTAATAATTTATACCCGTTAAGTTTATAAACCATTTGGGTGAAACCTGAACAATCTATACCAAAAGGAGATTTTCCACCCCATAAATAAGGTGAATTCAAATATAAGAAAGCCGTTTTAATAAGGTTTTCTTTTACTTTTTTACCTTCAATAAAAGTACCGTCGTGTTTATGGTTTAAAATAGACAAGCCATTAAGAGAAGATCCTAATAAAATAGGATGTAATTGTTGATTTGTATCTTCAATAAATTCAACTAAATCCGTAGCTAATCTAGGAGTTTGTTGGTGTAATTCCTGGTATTGTTCTTCGGTAATTTCTAATAACTGTTTATTATCAATCCAACCTTCATACTTATCAAAAGCAAGTCTTATTTTGCTCCAACTTTTACGCTGTTCTAAAATTTTAAAAATGTCACCATATAAAACTTGCGAAACAAGTTCGCTAATGTCAGTAGGTTCATTTCTAAGAGGCACCATGCTTAAATTACAAATTCCGTATTGCATATAATTATTGTCTATTGCTTATTGATAATTATATATTGAAATGCTGTGAATGATACGGTACTAAATCTTGAATAAAAAATCATGTTTAAATAAAAATAATCAATAAAAAAATAATCAATCCTCTTTGCGTTCTATAATAATTGCAGATGCGCCACCTCCTCCATTACAAATAGCTGCTGCACCAATTTTAGCATTGTTTTGTTGTAACACGTTTAATAATGTGATGATGATTCTAGCTCCAGAACATCCAAGGGGATGACCAAGCGAAACAGCTCCTCCATTTACATTCACGTTGGTATCGCTAAGTCCTAGTATCTTCATATTAGCCAATCCTACAACTGAGAAAGCTTCGTTAAATTCGAAAAAATCGACATCATTTAGTGTCATTCCTGCTTTATTTAAAGCTTTGGGCAATGCTTTTGCAGGCGCAGTGGTAAACCATTCTGGTTCGTGTGCAGCATCGGCATAACTTTTTATAGTAGCCAGAGGTTTTAAACCAAGTTCGTTTGCTTTTTCCTTACTCATTAAAACCACTGCTGCAGCACCGTCATTGATAGTGGAAGCATTGGCAGCAGTTACCGTACCTTCTTTTGAAAAAGCAGGACGTAATTGCGGAATTTTATCTAAAATAACATTGGTGAATTCTTCGTCTTTACTAACTATAACGGGTTCTCCACGTCGTTGCGGGACTTCAACAGGCACAACTTCATTATCAAATTTACCCATATCCCACGCAGCAGCTGCACGTTTATACGATTGTATGGCAAATGCATCTTGATCTTCACGAGAAAATTCATATTTGGTAGCACAAGCATCGGCACATACACCCATAGCATCTTGATTGTACGCATCAACCAAACCATCTTTTTGCATACCGTCAATTAGCGTTGTAGGTCCAAATTTGGTTCCTGTTCTGGCATATAAATAATGTGGAATTAAACTCATGTTTTCCATACCCCCAGCAACAATAATATCAGCATCTCCTAAAGCAATACTTTGCGCTGCTTGAATAATTGCTTTCATGCCAGAAGCACAAACTTTGTTTATAGTTGTGCAAGGCACCGTATTTGGTATACCAGCATACATAGCAGCTTGTCTTGCAGGCGCTTGTCCTGTTCCTGCTTGCACCACATTACCCATCAATACTTCGTCAACCCATTCTGGTTTTAAGTTTATTTTTTGTAAAGCACCTTTTATTGCAATAGCACCCAGTTTAGGTGCAGGAATAGTTGAAAGTGCCCCCATAAAACTACCTATAGGGGTTCTCACTGCCGAAACAATAACAACTTCTTTATTCATGTGATAAAACTTAAACTTATTATATGCGAAAATAATCATTTTTTAATAGAAATTAGAGCGATTCAATGATTATAAAAAATAGGATTACCTTATAATTTTATTACATTTGGTTTCACTTAACTTTTTAAATGGAAGACTTTATAAATAAATTATACAGAAACCATTCCTTGATTTACAAAGGTCTGCTGTTTATTTGTACCACTTTTTTAATTGTGTACTTGTTTCCCAAAAGCGGGAAGTTTAAATATAATTTTGAAAAAGGAAAACCTTGGCAATCTGAAAATTTATATGCACCTTTTAACTTTGCTATAAAAAAATCGGATGCTGAAATCGCTTCAGAAAAACAAGTACTGATTGATCATTCTATTTTATATTTTGATGTAGATGCTACCGTTAAAACAAAAGTAAACACATTATATAAGGAACAATTTAGAAGTGTTTTTTCTGATTCTATTTCAAAAAGAACCTTAAACACTTTATATAAAGTAGGACAAGAAATAATCTCTGAGTTTTATGCTTTTGGGGTTCTAAATGAAAGTTATAGTTTTTCTGAAGATAGAGCCATTGCTATTCTTGACGAACGCGTAAAAAAACAAGACGGCTTTTTCTCCGATTTAATAAAACAAGATGCTGTGACACCTGTAATAAATAGGGTCTTGGAAAAACATAAATTAACTCAATATAAAACTAATTTTGTATCCCTTTTTTTTGAACTTATTCAACCTAATTTAATCTTTGACAAATCGTTTACAGAAAAAGCGCTGCAAGAAGAGTTGAATAAAATTGCATATGCTAGAGGAAGTGTTGAAAAAGAAACTTTAATTATATCGAAAGGAGAAATCATTGAAGGTGATAAATATCAAATTTTAAAGTCGTTACAATCAGAATACGAATCGCAGGTTTGGAATAAATCCAATTACAACTGGATACTCTTTGCGTACACTTTATTAGTATCCTTAGCCCTATTAATGTTGCTTTTGTTTCTAAGGAAATATAGAAAAGAAGAAGTATTTGAAAACAACACGAAAGTAACCTTCATCTTCTTTAATGTCTTTTTAATGATCTTTATTACAACCTTGGTTATAAATTACGACTCCAAGTTTGTTTACGTGGTTCCAATTTGTATTTTACCACTTATATTTAAAGCATTTTTCGATGCCCGCTTAGGCTTATTTGCTCACGTAATTACAGTACTGCTGTTAGGTTTTATAGTACCTAATAGTTACGAATACATGTTTCTTCAAATTATAGCAGGTATTGTTACTATTTTAACAGTTTCAGAATTGTATAAACGTGCTAATTTATTTATTTCAGTAGGACAAATAACCCTTATATATATTATCGCTTATTTTGCGTTTTTTGTTATTCACGAAGGCAGTGTAGAAACTATCGAATGGAAAATGTTTATATGGTTTGTTTTAAGCGGACTCGCAACGTTATTTGTACAACCCTTAATTTATGCTTATGAAAAGATTTTTGGATTGGTCTCCGATGTATCACTTTTAGAACTGTCTGATACGAATTCAAAACTATTAAAGGAACTTTCTAACAAAGCACCTGGTACGTTTCACCATTCTTTAAATGTAGCAAATCTTGCTGAAGCATCAGCCAACGAAATAGGTGCTAATGCTATGTTAGTTCGAGTAGGCGCTTTGTATCATGATATTGGCAAAATGAAGAACCCAACCTATTTTACTGAAAATCAATCCACAGGAATTAATCCGCACGACGAACTTTCATCTAAAGAAAGTGCAAGAATAATTACAGGACATGTGATTGATGGTATTGAAATAGCCAAGAAATATAATTTACCAGATAGAGTGATCGATTTTATTAGAACCCACCACGGTACAAGTGTTGTTTATTATTTTTACATGCAGGAGAAAAAAGATTTCGAAGATGTAGATAAATTAGATTTCAGTTATCCAGGTCCTAAGCCTTTTAGTAAAGAAACAGCTATTTTAATGATGTGTGATAGTGTTGAAGCTGCTTCTAAAAGTTTAAAAGACCCTACCTCCACTAAAATTGATGCTTTTGTTGAAAATATAATAGACAAGCAAATAGAAGCGGGTCAATTCTTAAATGCAAACATTACTTTTAAAGAAATTCAAT
This sequence comes from Mariniflexile litorale, assembly GCF_031128465.2. Lineage (GTDB taxonomy): Bacteria > Bacteroidota > Bacteroidia > Flavobacteriales > Flavobacteriaceae > Mariniflexile > Mariniflexile litorale. The sequence goes on from NZ_CP155618.1 coordinate 13,949, forward strand.
CCATAAAAAAAGTTTTAAAGCATAAGTTGGCTAATATCTATCACTTACGTATAGAATATCCCGAATAAAAAAAAAGTAAAAAAAGTGAAAAAATTGTTTGTGTGATATGGGAGTAAAAGTTACATTTGCATCCGCATTTAACCATAAGTGCTTAGTTCATTAAAAAATAACGGAGAGGTGCCTGAGTGGCCGAAAGGAACGGTTTGCTAAATCGTCGTAGGTGAAAACTTACCCAGGGTTCGAATCCCTGTCTCTCCGCTAATTTATTTTAGAAATTTAGATAACCAAATCGGGGTGTAGCGTAGCCCGGTTATCGCGCCTGCTTTGGGAGCAGGAGGTCGCAGGTTCGAATCCTGCCACCCCGACAAATTAGTATATCTATCAACATCAAAAACCTGTTAATCAAACGATTAACAGGTTTTTGCGTTTTTATTGATATCATAGAAAGTAAAATGGATCAAGGCTAAAAGTTGTGTTTAAGCAAAAATAGTGGTTAATCTAAAAAGGAAAAATTCTATATTTTTGACACCTCTAAACTGGGCTCTAAAGGCTTTTATCTTTGCGTTAAAAGATTCAGCAGAAGCATTTGTACTTCGATTGATGAAATAGTTAAGTATAGATCTATAGTTTAGGGTTATCGTATTTGCTATTGTATTGAATGCTCTAAATCCAGATTGTTCAACATCTTTATACCAATGCGCTAGCTTTGTGTATGCAGTTTCTACTGATTTTGCTGTATTGAAAATATTTCTAAGGCCTTGAACTAGGTTAAATGCTAGTTGGATATCAGGATATTGATCGAAGAGTATTTTGCTTCTCTGGTATTGATTTTCCGTCCAATTAGAGGGTGCTTTGTAGAGTAAATACCTGCTTCTTGCTAAGAGTTGTTTTCTGGTATCTCCATTATCAAAGACCTCTTGTTTATAGGTCTTGTGATTTGCTCTGGCAAGTTTTATGTTTTCGTTTTCTAGATCTATGGCGTCCCACCTATATTTGATTCTTATATCTTGTAGTGCTTCCAAGGCTAATTTCTGTACATGAAACCGATCAGTAACCTGTATGGCTTTTGGGAAACATTTTTTAGCGATAGTTTTCATTGAGTTAGCCATGTCTAGTGTAATCTCTTTAACCTTCGTTCTTTTCTTTGCTGATAATTTAAGAAGCTGTTCTATAATAGGTTCTACTTTAGTGCCAGAAAAAATGGCAACGATACTTCCTTTTTTACCTTTGGCTTTTTTGTTGGTAATGATGGTGTAGAGTTCTCCCTTTGACAAAGCAGTCTCATCAATAGATAAATGGCTTCCTATATTTTCAGGAAAGATGAGATATTGTTTTGCATGTTTCTTCTGATTCCAGTCTTTAAAATCACTTAAATAATCTTTATACTGACGTTGTAGTTTTTTACCATCAACGCCATAAAAATGTCCTATGGTATGACAATCTGAAGCTCTAGTATTGATTAATTTCTTTTAAAAAAGCAGCGAACTCTGATGTCATACGAGTTCCCTGTGCTACTAAGTTCCAATCTCTCTGCACGACTTGTTTGGTGGTCTTGTCTAACCATCTGCGACGCTTAACATGCAGGTAAACTGTATTGCCTCGTAAAGGAAAATCTTGGATGGTTACTTCTTTATGAAAACCATGCGCAATTAATGTGCGTTTAGATTCTTCTTTAGGTGTTGCATTTTGTTCTTCAAAGTAAAGATGCATGACTTCGCCATTTTTAGTATGCTTTACAAGATCAAAATGGTTGATTAGAAATTCAGGTAAAATAAGTTTGAGTAGTTCTAGATAATGGTCCAAAATCTTTTTTTTGCAAAAATCCGAAAACTATAGGTAATTCACACACAACTTTTGGTCATGATCCAGTAAATTCAAGAATATCAAGCACACAAATTTATACCAAGGGCCTGAAACGGAAAGTGAGTAATGATATAAAGAAATTGAGAGCCCCATCTTTGAACGCAAAAAACAATTCAGAAAAAGAGTCTTAAAGTCTATAGACCTTTCAAGGATAAAGAAAATGTATAAAAAAAGGAAACCATTTAATGATTTCCTTTTTATAGTATATTTTGTGTTGAGTAATTTTATTTTTCTTTCATTAGCTTTTCCAAATAGCCAATTTTATCTTGCTCTGATTTTAAAAGACGTTCGTAGAGTTTTCTGTTTTCTTCATACGAATCCATAAGTTTATCTAAAGGGTTGAAAGTACAATGGTTATTAAATGTTCCTTCACTGCTATCATTAAAATTATTAAAGTAATTTATGGCTAACTCTTCTGAAAAATTTCCAATGGCTTCTTTTGTAACCCCAAGCACTTTAGCAATTTGCTCCAGTTTATCATCCTCAACTTTTTCAGATTGCTCTATTTTAGAAACAGCCTGTTGACTAATACCCAATTCTTCCGCAAGGGTTTCTTGTTTCATGCCTCTAAGCTCTCTAATACGGCTTATTTTTCTACCGATATGGTTTGGTTTTGTTGCTGTTTCCATATTTCAAATATAAGATTTTTTCTAAAATTTATCATACTTGTAAAAAACAAATTAAAGTGAGTACCATACAACTTGGTTTGGTTCTTTACATTAACAAATAGTTTTTAATTTATGTAAAACAAATTATCATGGACTCAAAAATTTCTGAAAATGCAATAAGTACTGTTTCAAGCACATAGTAAAAAAAGCTAAAAATAGTTACAAGTAGTTTTCTCAACTTATCTGATAAATAATAAAAGCAGCATCAGTTTAGTTTGCTGATACTGCTTTTTTTTTATTAATCCATGATGATATCTACTTCAATATAATGGTAGACACTTAAGTTATGCGTAGTGTTTGTGTAAACAACCCCTAAATAATATTCACCAGTTTCCCATTCTTTTTCACCATTAATAGGATTAGGTTCAGGTGTGTTGTTATCATGAGAAGCACCAATACTAAATTCGGGTGCCGAACGAGTAAAACCACCTTGGCCATCAAATAATATATTGCTAAAAGAATATACATCTTCTTTATTTTCATGTTCAAAAAAGTCGTAAACGATGACCTTTGAAAAATCGATGTCATCCACAATTTTTGGAAGGTGGTTCGCAGATTTTTTGATAAATAGAAGGTACATTTTCCCATCTCCATTTACCTTCTTGATTATAGCGGAAGATTTAAATACATTACCTTCAGAATATACGACTTCTTCTGGATTTTGAAGTAATTCATTTACATATTGATACATGGAGTCGGTATAGAAATCCATCAGATACAAATAAGGATCTACTGGTAAATTTGAAGCATCCATGAGTTTTATTGTGTAGGTTTCTTCTAGGCTTGTGCCATTTTGATCGTGTATAATAATAAGGAAATCATAAATGCCTTCCACAGCATCTTCAGGAACATCAAAATGTTTGTGAATATTGGTGTTTTTCATACCTTGGTATTCGTCCCATGTAATTTCATAGGACCAGTCCTGGGCATATGTTTCACCACTTCGTGGTTGTATTTTTATTTGGACATTTTTAATGAAATTCCCAGCTACCACATCCACATCAAAATGAAAATCTCTACCAATTACACCAACGCCATTGTTGCCCGAACCTATTTCAATATTTTCAATAGTTGGCTTAAGCAGCTCAGGTTGAGTATCGTCATCCTTATTACAAGAAGTAAATAGGAGCGTTATTAAAAGAGTTGGTATTAAATAAAATTGTAATTTATTTTTAAGAATTGTTTTCATATTCAGGTTTTATTTAGTCTATAATTTTTATATCTACCGACGTTCTACTTTGCCATCCTGTCTCATCTGTTACAGAATAGGCACAGTGATAATCTCCTGTATCTATATTATGGGGGATTGTTAAAGTGATGTTAATTTCATAACTAGTCAATCCGCTTTCTATGTGATAGTTTTCCATAAAAATAAACGGATTTATAGCTTGTTTTACTTCCTCTAACTCACATTTTTCTCCTTGATCATCATGTGTGTGGCGATCAAAATTATGGTGGATATCCAAGCTATAAGAAGCCAATGCTTGGTTGTCTGCAACTTTTGCTTTAAAATTGTAGGTTTCTCCTTTTACAAGTTGTGCACAGGCTTGGGGGAATCCTTCATTATAGTTAATAGTTATAGTTGGTTTTTGCTCGTCCTTCTTAACACTATCATCGCTCGAACAAGACGCTAAAAGAAATATGAAAAGTAAAAAGCAACTATATTTTGATATTATTCTCATTTTATAAGATTTAGAACCGCATAGTATAAGTATGTACTATGCGGTTTAATTATTTTAGGATACTGTTACGTCAATATGGGTTTCATACGCTTTCGTGTTTCCTTTTTCATCTTCAACTGTAAAGATGATATGATACTCTCCAGCAGGTGCCGTAATAGGGACATCTATATGTTCATGAAATTCTACTTCGGTCTGTTCGCGGTACCCCTCTGTAAAGGTTTGTTCAAAATCCCAAATTACTTCTCCTGGTCCAGGAACAATTCCGTGTGCGTGAACATCAACGCTAATATTGTGGATTTTATTTACTGCATTAATAAGAAATTCGACATGGAAATCCTCTCCTCGAACTACTGTAGTGTCTATAGAAATATCGCTTAGCGTAATCGAATCTAAAATGTGAATATGGCCTTCAACTTCTGTGCTATTTCCAAGTTCATCGGTTACGGTTAATTCGATATGATACTCGCCCGCAGGTATATTGGCAGGAACATCTATATGCTCATGAAATGTAGGATTGATTACGAGATATTTACTGTCGGTAAATACCTGTTCAAAATCCCATGCTACTTCACCATCTGCAATGGTTAAATCATGTGCATGAATTGAAAGGGTGATACTTTTAACCGATGCTTCGGCATTTATTTCAGCCTCTAGATGAATATCTGAACCTTTATAGGCAACTTGTTCGGTTGAATGAGCACTTCCTTCCCCATATTCAAAATTGGAGATTGTTGGTGCCTTCAATATGGGATCATCATCTTCACTACAAGATTGTAAAAAGAGCCCTAGAAAGGCGATAATTGCTAAAAATTTAAAATTTGGTTTCCTTCTGATTGTTTTCATTTGTTTTAATTATTAATTATTTATGTTAAAAAGGTATTGTTAATGATATGGATAGATTTCTACCAGCTTCAGGAACATCTATCAACCTGTAAAAACTGGTATGGTCAAAATATTTGGTATTGAATACATTGTTGAGTTTTATACGTATTGCTACGGGCATATCATTTTTAAAAACATTCATTTCTGTTAAAAGTGACATGTTCAGCATTTGATAGCCCTCCGTTTTTTCTTCCGGAGGCACAATTTCATCTTGAGTTGCTGTCACCCTAAAGTCTGTTATCAGTTGTGTATTTTTTAAAAAGAATATATCGTTAAACTGATAACTGGCAGAAAACAAGCCTGATAATGGCGGAGAAAAAGGAAGCGTAAAGTCTTTTTTGGCACCACTGGTTTGTCTTGAAAAAACGTATTCTGCAGAAGCATCCAACTGTAGGCTTTTGGATATAGTAGTGCTCGCTCTTATTTCCCCTCCAATCCTAAAGACCTTGCTTTGGGTGTACTCATAAATTTGTAGGGTTTCGTAATAATTAGAAGTTGGATTTAAATAGATATAATTTTCAAAAAAGTTTATAAAAGGACTAACACCAACCGAAAATTGTTTTGTAGTATGGTCAATATCAATATCCAATTGATAGGACTCTTCTGGATTTAAATCGAGATTTCCTTTCTCATATCTATACATATGATAGTTTACTCCGTCGGAAGCCAACTCATTAGGCAATGGCATTCTAAAACTTTTACCTACGTTTAGTTTAAAAGTGCTATTATTTAAAATGTAACTAAAACCTGCTGAAGCACTAATATTCCCAAAATCCAACGTTTTATTTTGGGCTCTTTGCAAATGCACAAACGATGTGGAACCATTACTGTTATTTATGGTAGAAGGATACCAATCGAAATGGGATTTAGTATTCATAAGTCCATAGTCATAACGAATACCTGCCAAAACATGAAAGTTAGGATGAATCTCAAATTGGTCATAAACAAATGTTCCCATACTAAAACGGTTATACTCTGGAATTAAAAATCCCCATCCGCCTATGTTATTGTTTTGAAATTCTATATTGATACCTGCCACAACATCATGCTGGTTAATTGGTTTAAATACATCTCTCATATTTAATGCATAGGTATTTTTTTTGAATATTCGTTCTTTACTATCTGAGGGTTTAGGCATATAGCCATGGGGTACAGGTTCGGAATGTTCTCCTCTATGGTTGTTTTGAAAACCCAAATCAAAATGAAATGTATGCTTGCCCTTTGATATAGAAGTATTGTTGGTAATTTTAAAATGATTTACTTTATGAAAAGGAAGGTCAATATCTCTATTGGAATGATCATAATCTATATTTGAAGTTCGAACTTCTAAGCCATGGGCATTGGCAAAAAAACCGTTTTTAGCATTTACATTGCTAAAAAATGTTTCTGATGTAATGTTATCTGAAACATAACCGAGACTAAAGCTAGCATTGGCTTCTTTTCCTGCTGTATTCCTTAAATTATTATCGTATAATTCAAAAATGTAGTTTTCATAATTAATGTTTTTAGTAGGTACTTTATAGTCCCCATAATCTCTGTAGGTTAATCGACCTCGATAAAACCATTTTTCTTTCCTTGCTTGAACACCCGCAGAAATGCCCAATAAATTATTATTACTTTCTCCTAGAAAATTTACTTCGCCTTCAAAAGAATTTTGGATTGGTATTTTATTAGGTTGTATATCCAAGACACCTGCAATGGCATCTGATCCATAAACCAAAGATGCAGGACCTTTAATAATTTTTATGTTTTCAATACCATATTGGTCTATTTCTAAACCATGGTCATTGCCCCATTGCTGTGCTTCGTGTTTTATACCGTTTTGAACAACAGCAACTCTGTTAAATCCTAAACCCCTAATAACGGGCTTAGATTGCCCCGAACCAATATTTATGGTACTTATGCCAGGGATTTTACTCAGGGTTTGCATAAGGCTGTTTTCTCTATTCTTGTCAAGAAACTCTTTAGAAACTGTCTGTGAAACTATAGGTGATTCCTTCGCTGTTCTTTGTTTCGATTTACCATGTACTTCAACTTCGTTAAGTGCTGTAGAGGATTCATTTAACAACACCTCTACCGTTTCCATTTTTGGTTGTACTAGAACAGTAATTTTTTTCGATGCATAACCTATATGGGATATAGTAAAGCTGTAAGAGCCTTCCACCAAGTTTTTTATGGTAAATGCACCTGTTTCTAATGAAATTGAAAATAAACCTTTGCCAGTAATATGGGCTCCCTCTATAGGCTGTAAGGTGTTAGCATTTCTCACAAACCCTTTTATCTGAAAAGAATCTTGAGCAAACGCCATAGAGCATAGGCTAAGATATAGCCATACACTCAGTATTTTATAAAGCATAATTGAAATACTATAAAATTTGAATAATTGTCCCAAAAAAAAGACCAAAACAAAATCTATACATAAATTTATAGGAGAATAGACTTAACAACTAGTTTGTCTTATCAACATAAAGACTAACAAATAACTGTGTTTATTCATGAACAGAAAACATAATGGTATTAAACCGTTTAAAACGACTTAAATAACCTAAACATTAAAAACTGTTCAAATTCCTAAATAAAATGTACAAGTAAAAATTATAGTAAAAATGGAGGGGGACGGGAAAAGAGCTGATCTGTAGCAATAATGCTTGAGATAATAAAATTGTAATTTCTAGTGATCTCTCTATGAACAATTGGTTCAGTATTTTCAATTGTGAAATCCTGTGAATCAGGAGTAAGTGCCGGAGTTAAGTTATTTGTTATGGCATGGTCACAAATAGTACAATGAACTGTGTGGTCTTTGTCATTTGTATGAGACAACACATGAAGCCCTGCCATTTTCATTGAAACGAAAAGGACAAGAAGTAGATAAGTGATGCTATTTTTTAAACGACCATTTTTCATCAAATACAAACTTAATAAAACAATTCAAATGTTATGTTAATATAATCCAAATAAAAGTTAATGGTTATGATTACCTCTAACTTGTACTAATTTCCAGTTTAAATAATGGGCTAGAGCCACTATGAAAGCACCTATCACTGTATTGATAATTTCCCATAATTCGGTTAAGTTAAGTCTGCCCACTGCAATAAATGCAAATGCCAATGTAGCATATAATAAAGGTTTTATTTGGTGGTGTACTTTTTTGTAACTCGGCAAAAGGGATGTGAGAACAAAGACAAGACCAAAACTTATAAATGTCCATTCTATATACGGGTTCTCTAAAAAATGTAAACTACTCAAGGAGGAAAAAGAAAGCACTACGGGTATGGCTGCACAATGGACGGCGCAAATTAGTGAGCTTGAGAAAGCAATGAGGTCAATAGTATTGTTTTTAATTTTCATCTTATTAATAACTTAGTTTGTTTTTTTACATTTTATCAAATAAAACGGTTGATTTTCGTTGATTTCAATGATCTCAAAAAGGCCTACTTTGCTAAATTCGTTTTGTATAGATGTTTTGTCGTAATAAAATAGTTTCGCTCCCTCATGAAACTCATAGCGGTCTGTACCAATATGTTTCCCTTTTCCGAAATTTGGTGCTTCTTTTGTTATAGTTGTAAAAATCATATACCCGTTTTCGGTTAGTTGGTTATAGCTGTCTAGGATTAGTTTTTTCCTTTGGTTTTTATCCAATAAGTGAATTAAAGCATGGCAATAAAGGCCTTCGTATTTCCTGGAATCAAAAGGCATATCGGTCACGGAACCGTGGTATATAGTCATATTTGTTTCATAATGCTTTCTTGCCAATTCAATAGCGGTTTTGGAAATTTCTATACCCGTCACCTCAAATCCATTGTCTATGAAAGGTCCTGCGTTCCGTCCATAACCAATACCAGGAACAAGAATGTTTTTTATACTTTTTTCAAGGAAAAAGTCTTTTGCCAACAGAGCGGATTGGGCAGGTTTTAATCCCCACATTTCGTGTTTTTCCTTAAAGTTTGATTCCCAAAATTCTGTCATATCTCTTTCTGTTTCCTGCATACTTTATCTTCTAGAATATCACATTCAAAGCCAAGGGTATTGACTTCTTTTATAAAATTTTCTACCAGAATCGTATTACCTTCAGCCCTTAGTATGCTATGGTCACAAGGGTAATTGATGATTGTTCGTTCTATATCAAAGCTAATGTTTAATTTAGGGAAGTTTTTTTTAAGCTTTTTTAAAACCGAAATTCCTTTGTTTTGATTGGGAATGTTTGTTGTGAATACTTCAATCATTGTAAATTTTGCTTAAAATTGTTCACTAGATAATTCTTTATTAACCATAGCACCTGCAATATTTCCAGTTGCTACCGCATAAGCTACCGAACGCATAGGACTGGAATTATCTCCACAAGCGTAAATGCCATCAACGGTGGTTTGCTGAAAAAAATCTACTTTAATATGGCCTTGCTCAGTCAATTCGCAGCCTAGGTTAATTGGGATTGCGGTATGCTGTTCAAATGGAATGGCTGCATAGGCTGTAAGGAAATTTTCTTTACTACCATCTTTAAAAAGTATTTTTCGGATATGACCCTTTTCATGTTCTATTTCCGTTATTTCCTTTTCTATTACTTCAATATTGTTTTCTTTGAGTTTTTTTAATTGCGATTCTTCAAAATCCATGCTACCATTGGTCAAAATGGTCAAATCATCGGTAAGGTTATTGATTAAAGGAGCCATATGGAAAGCTCTTTCTCCATTGGCTATAAGAGCTGTTCTTACTGCTTTGTGTTCATAACCATGACAATAGGGGCAGTGAATTACAGATATTCCCCAGCATGCCGAAAACCCTTTAATGCTTGGCATTATATCCTTCACTCCGGTGGCAAGAATTATTTTTTTGACTGTAAATGTCTTGCCGTTTTCTGTTTTAATTTCAAAACCTAAAGATGTCTTTTGCGCATTTATGGCAAGGTCATTTAAAAAAGAAACGGTATTGTATTGTTCTACCTGCTGTTTGGCTATGGCGGAAATTTCTTTTGGTGTCTTGCCATCTTGCGTCAAGAAATTATGGGAATGTGGTGTTTGGATATTACAGGGTTTTCCACTATCGATTATTAGTACATTTCGTAAAGAGCGACCTAAAGCCATAGCTGCGGAAAGCCCCGCATAACTCCCGCCAATAATAATTACTTCAAAATTTTTATTTTTTTCCATAAAGTTAAATTTTGTAAACCCGATTCATGTGCTAGGGAAAGTAATGGACATAACAGCTAGACTTCCTTGCTTGATTACTTCTCTTCTAGTCATTAAAATTATTTTTAAATGCAAAAATGTCGCATTAGTATATTTCGCAAATATATTATTTTTTTATATTATTGCAATACTATCGCAATAATTTATTGCAAATAAATCGCATTAAGGAATGAAAAGGAGAAATACACCCACGAAAGAAGCTGTTCTAGCTGTTTTAGCTAACACGGGTAGAGCAATGAGCCAAGATTCAATTGAGCAGAAAATCGGCATTGATATAAATAGGGCTACCATCTATCGTGTTTTAAATCGATTTTGTGATGATGGGGTTTTACACAAGGTTGTTGCTGAAGATGGTAAACAGTATTTTGCCTTATGTATAAAATGTGATAAAAATAAAAAACCAATGTACCACTTCCATTTTAGGTGTACTAAATGTGAAACTATAGAATGCCTACCAATTGAAGTTAATTTTTCCCTTTCGGATAAATACTTGGTTGAAAGCGTAAATTGTGTTTTAACTGGAGTTTGTAAAGAATGTACGTGATTGAATTGTTTAATGATTGAGGAATTTTTTTTGTAAAAAAAATTAAGTATTCAATTTAATAGATTATCCTTTTAGCTCCTTATATAGAGATTCAACTTATCTTAATTAAATCTGAAATTAAATGTTCATAAAAAGTTGAAAGTTTTAACATATTGAGTTAAAATATTTAAGTCCTAAAATTAATTATCTTTTTTTTAAACAAATTCAAACAAAAGTTCATATCAAATAAGTTACCCATTCGGTTACCAAGAAGCAAATGGGCATGTAACTACTTGAATATTAAAAACATAATTTATGGTAGGTCTTCCTTCCACCCCTACTTTTTAATACATCAAATAGCATCAAAAACTTGATAATCGAATAATTATCAAGTTTTAAACTTTAAAACCCTTCTTTTAATTTGATTTAAAAAGCATCCTATTTTTTTATTAAGTTTCAGTTAAAGGACTGTCGAAATTCCAAAGGCGAAAAGTTGGTCTTTGTCTTAAATAGTCTATTAAATGATTGAGGATGTTCAAAACCCAACTCATAGGCAATTTCACTTACCGATAGTTCAGTAGTCGATAATTTTTCTTTAGCTTTTTCAATCAACTTTTCATGAATGTGTTGCTGAGTACTTTGCCCTGTCAAAGTTTTAAGTAGTCCGCTTAAATAATTAGGTGATACATTTAATGTTTCAGCTACATATTGAACAGTTGGCAGTCCTTTTGTTATTAAATCATCGTTATTAAAATAGGCTGCCAGTATTTCTTCCAAACGGTCGAGGATTTTATGATTGGTTATGTTTCGTGTTATAAACTGCCGCTGGTAAAACCGTTCTGCATAATTAAGTAAGGTTTCAATTTGGGAAATAATGATGTTTTGACTAAACTTATCGATGTTGGAATGATATTCTTGCCCGATATTTTCAATAATATGGTTTAGGATTATTTCTTCCTTTTCGGAAAGAAACAACGCTTCGTTTACCGAATAATCAAAAAACTCATACTGCTTAATTGTTTTTGCTAAAGCTGTATTCCATAAAAAATTGGGATGGATAAGCAAAATCCAACCGGAAGGTTGTGAATGTATTCCTGTTACCAAACTGGCCTGCAACACTTGTCTTGGTGCCAAAAAATACATAATACCTTCATCGAAGTCATATTCCTGCTGACCGTAACGCAATTTGCCAGGAAGCCCTCGTTTTACTGCAATGGAATAATAATCGGCAATTGTTGACTGTGCCGAATCATCTTTCGGGGCAGCAGCAACCTGAGCGTAATCCACCACACTAATTAGTGGATGCTCAGGAGGTGGCAACTGGTGCAGCTGATGAAATTCGCTTATTGTTTTAATCCTTAAAGGTTTCATATTGCTAAGTTAATAAATCACAAGGCTTGTCCGCCAGAAACCTCAATACGTTGTCCATTTATCCAATAAGACTCTGGGGTACACAAAAATGCAACGACTCCCCCAATGTCAGCAGGCAACCCTACCCGCCCCAAAGCAGTAAGACTGGCAATATGGGCATTGATTTCCTTATTATCACGCGTGCGGCCACCTCCAAAGTCTGTTTCGATAGCACCTGGAGCCACTACATTAGCCCGAATTTTTCTTGCGCCTAACTCTTTTGCCAAATAGCGAGTCAAAATTTCAACTGCAGCTTTCAACGAGCCATAAACTGAAGAACCGGGATAAATAATCCGAGTCAGTCCAGATGAAATATTAATAATGGCACCATTGTCGTTTATAAAAGGCAGTGCTTTTTGTATTAAAAAAAACACGCCTTTGTAGTGGATGTTCACGATGTCGTCTAATTGTGCTTCTGTGACCTCGGCAACTGGAGCATATAAACCTGTTCCGGCATTATTTATAATAAAATCAAAATTAGGACTTCCTGTTTGCAGTTGCAAATAGTCCGTTATTTGGCCGATGAAAGTGTCAAACGATTTTACCTTGCTTGTATCCAATTGAAAAGCAACTGCTTTTTGCCCCAAAGATTGAATTTCCGATACAACTTGGTTAGCTGCTTCTTGATTGCTATGGTAAGTTAGTATCACATCAATGCCTTTTTTAGCTAGGGCAATTGACATATTTTTCCCAAGTCCGCGACTTCCTCCTGTAATCAGTGCAATTTCTGTACGTACGGCTGGCGGTTTGTTTTTTGTTATCATGGTCATTTATTTCTATAATGCTTAAACAATTTTATTTCAACTTTGATGATAAACAGCTGCAAATTCCTTTACAAAATCGGTCATTTTCACGTTCCCAAACGTAGGTTGGTTCTGGAAATAATCTTCTAGTAATAATCCGCTATGAAGCCCGGCATACATTTCAACCAAACCAGATGCAATACGTGGATTCATTCCTGCTGCTACCAATCCGTTTTCCATTTGTTCGTTTGTAATTGTCAACCATTTTAATTTGGGCTTTCCAACTGCTTCCCCTAAAATTTGAGCTGTTTGGTTGCAGGTAAGCTCTTCACTGCAAACATAACGTGCTTTTCTACCCGAAGGCACCCCTAAAAGTTCTTCAGTAACTGCGTTTGCGATATCTTGGGGAGAAACCCAGGGAATAATGTCTTCATCTCCATAATTAGCTGCGATATAGCCCAACTCTTTTATCGTGTTAGCATAAGCATATAAATTGTAGTAGAAAGAGGTTGGCCGAATGTGTGTTATGCTTATCGTCAGAGGTAATTCATTTAGAATACTTTCAACATCATGAGCACCGAGTAAAATTCCATTCCCTTTTTCCATATGGGCACCAATACTACTAAGGTTAACCACATGTTTTACGCCTGCTTGTTTTATAGTTAGTGCATAGTTTTTACCCAATCTGCGATAGTATTCCAGTAGGTTAAGGTTATGATCAAAATAATTGTTTGGAGGAACCATACAATAAATCGCATCGGCACCTGCAAATGTTGCTGCAAGAAATTCAGGATTTTCTAAAGAACCGATAGCTGGCTTCGCTCCTATTGCTTCAATGTCTTTTTGTCTTTCGGTATTACTGCTAATAACAGTTACCAAATGTCCTTTTCGAACCAGTTCTTGCGTGAGTGGTTTACTGATGTTCCCTAAAGAACCTGTAATTACGATTTTCATCTGTTTCTAATTTTTTGTTTCTACAAATTTCAGCAGAAACCTAAAAACGGATGTAGCCAAATCTATGGTTGTTGTAGCCAAAAAGAAATAATCCCATTTTTTATAAGATCATCTTACCATTATTACTACTAACGGGCGTTTGCGCACAAACTGTATGGAACAGATAACGAGAACCATATTGGAAAAGTCAATCTTTTCGGGAAATTCTTTATAAAATGAACACTCAAACATTTTAAAAACAATGACGTGTTCTAGAAGCCTTTTTGGTCTGGATAATCCATGACAGTGCTCTAAACATAAGTTATAGATTTATAAACCTATCTTTCTTCTAATAATCAAATATTCTAAAATTACTGATTAAAAAATACGGTACACAGCAAAGGGTATAAAAATGGCTCGTTTTAGCGAGACCAATAAAGGAAATACTACTAAAAAGATAATTTTGAATGGTAAAACCTAAAAGTTGCTAAGCTATATAGAAGCGTAGTAGATACTTAATAGTTATAGCATGGTTATAGCATGGTTACAGCATCCTTATACTAAGCATATACTAATAAAAAGACATCGAATAAAGACCCCACAGAAGAAGTTACATGATGTATAATACTTACAAAAGTAAACAAAAGTTATTATTAATAAAGAATAAATATATTTTAAACCTCAGTCGTTGTTTTAGTAAACTGATTCCTATACTCAATGGGAGTAAGCCCTGTTATTTTTTTAAAAACATCTCTAAAAGCTTTAGTATCGGTATAACCTACTTCAAACATGACTTCTGAAATATTCTTTCTAGATGACTCGAAGAATTTTTTTGCAGCTTCAATTCTTACGCGTTGAATATATTCAATTGTTGTGTTATTGGTTGCCTGTTTAAATCTTCTCTCAAAAGTTCTACGCCCTACATGGATTAAATTTGATAGATCCTCAACAGTAATTTTATCTTCATAATTTTTTTCAATATAATCTTGTACTTTCTGTATTTCTGTGTCTGAATGGTTTCGTTGCCCTTTAAAAATAGCAAAAGAAGCTTGACTGGTTCTTCCAATATCCAAAGCAAAATATTTTGAAATCATAATGGCGGTTTCTTTATCTGAATATTTTTCAACCAAATATAAAATAAGATTCCAAAGACTGCTTGCACCTCCACTACTATATATATTCTCGAATTCTGTAATTATGGCACCGTCTTCTACTTCAATTTGGGGATATTTTTCTTTAAACTCAGTTATATGAGCCCAATGGGTTGAACACTTTTTACCATTAAGTAAGCCCGTTTCAGCTAATAAAAAAGCTCCAACACATAAACTCGCCAAACTTGCTCCATTTTTATATAAACTAGTAAAATAGGGTATGGCTTCGGCATTGGCAGTTATTCCTTTATTAATACCTCCAAAAGTTGGCGGAATAATTAATAAATCCGTTTTACGAACATCTTTTAGTAATCTATCCGTTTTAACGGTATACTCTCCGTTATTGGCAGGTACATACTGGTTTAAACCAACATATTCTACCTCAAACACTGGCTTTTTTCCAAAAGTAGTAAGAAACTCATTTGCTGTGTGAAATGTTCTAAACGGCGGCGTAATAGCTTCAATAACACCATATTCTGGCACAAATACTGAAATAAGCATAATTTAGTTTTACTTCAAATATACTAAAAACGATGTCACAATCCACCCCTAAGGTTGACGCTTTTACACAATTTATATTTTTCAAGTCTGTACCATCTTTGTCATATCAATTAATAATTTAAAATATGAGCAGAGTAGCTATTTATCTAAATTTTCAAGGCCATGCCGAAGAAGCCTTCAATTTTTACAAATCTATTTTTGGAACCGAATTTTCCATGCCCATAATGCGTATGAAAGATTTACCACCAGACCCTAACGGACCAAAACTATCAGATGAAGATTTAAACTGTGTGATGCACGTAGCATTACCCATTATTGGCGGAACCGAACTTATGGGAACCGATATGTTAGAATCAATGGGGCATAAACTAGTAATTGGTAACAATACAACTATTAGTCTGCAATTGGATTCAAAAGAAGAAGCGAACCAATTATATAATGCTTTATCCGAAGGAGGAACTGACAAAGCGCCTATGCGAGATGAGTTCTGGGGGTATTGGGGGTGCTGCCTAGATAAATTTGGTATCCGTTGGATGTTTAATGTAATAACCAATAAAAATTAATAAAAATGGAAAAGAACAAAGTAAACTTACACAGAGTTTTAACAGCATCACCCGAAAAAATATTTCAGGCTTTTACTGATCCCGATGCCATGGCAAGCTGGTTACCTCCTTTTGGGTTTGTGTGTAAAATACATCAATTTAATTTTAAAATAGGCGGTGTTTTCAAAATGAGTTTTACAAATTTCTCGACTGGAAATCGGCATGCGTTTGGAGGCGAATATTTGGAAATTATACCCCATAAATTATTAAAATATTCAGACAAATTTGATGATCCCAATTTACCAGGCCAAATAATTACCACTGTACAATTAACACCTGTTAGTTGTGGAACCGAATTGCATATAACACAAACTGGCATACCTGATATGATACCGTCTGAAATGTGTTATTTGGGCTGGCAAGATTCATTAGAAAAATTAAAAAAATTAGTAGAGCCAAATATTCCAGATGCCTAATTATTTATGCTGAGTAAAAATGATAAAAATAATCTCTTATCTTACTTTTAATGGAAACTGTAGAGAAGCCATGACATTTTATAAAGCGTGTTTGGGTGGCGAACTCAATTTTCAAACGATCGGAGAATCGCCACTTTCAGAAAAAATGCCAAAACGAATGAAAGATTGCATTCTACAGGCCACACTTTCAAAAAATGCGTTGCTACTTATGGCTTCTGATATGGTAGGCGAAAAAGGTTTGATAAAAGGTAACAGCGTTTCACTTTCATTATATTGTAGTAACGAAGAAGAAATAAAAAAATACTACACAAAACTTTCAGAAGATGGAACAGCAAACCATCCATTAGAAGTAAGTTTTTGGGGTGCTTTGTTTGGCGATCTTACCGATAAATATGGCAATCACTGGTTACTTCATTATGATAAAAATCAATAACAACTTAAATTTTACCAATATGAAAAAGACAAAAATTATATTTTGGACAACAACCAGTATCGTTTTTATAATGGAAGGATTAATTCCTGCATTTACATCACAGACAGAACTTGCAAAACAGGGAATACAGCATTTAGGCTATCCCGAATATTTTGGTAATGCTTTGGTTGTTTTCAAAGTGCTTGGAGCATTGACATTAATTATTCCGCAAGTACCAAAACGCATTAAGGAATGGGCTTATGCTGGTTTTGCTTTTAACTTTATTTTTGCGAGTATCAGTCATTTTGCCATAGACGGAATGGATTTTCAATCATTCTTTCCGCTTATATTTTTAGGAATTTTAATAGCTTCCTATTATTCATTCCACAAATTAAACAACGCAAAATAAAATGTCATTTCAAGCATATCTTGATACTATTCAAGAAAAAACAGGGAAAACACCATCCGACTTTAAGGAACTTGCCGAAAAAAGGGGATTTACACAAAACGGAAAAATACATGCAGGAGTAAAAGCTACTCAAATCACAGATTGGTTGAAACAGGAGTTTAAACTAGGACACGGACATGCAATGGCGATTTATGCGTTATTGAAAGGAAAAAAACCTGATTAAAGAATATTCTCCTACCACTACGTTACTGTGTAGGAAAATAAAGAGGGATTAAAAATTTTCTTTTCAAACAATTGTATATGATGCTTTTTAAAACGTCGCATTCGTACAATTTTAATTACCCTCTTATCCTTTATTTTGAAAATTATTAAATTTTATTTGCATAACTAAATGGTTATATATAATTTTATAACCGAACAGTTATATATAATGTATTATGAGAAGAGATGTATTTCAAGCCATTGCAGACCCCACGAGAAGAGAAATCATAGGACTTCTAGCAAACAACCCAATGAACCTTACAAGCGTAACGGAAAACTTTAACATAAGTCAACCTGCTATTTCAAAACACATGAAAATACTCATAGAATGTGGTTTAATTAGTGTTGAAAAACAAGGTAGAGAACGCTATTGTGAAGTTAAATTAGATTCCCTTAATGAAGTCGAAGAATGGTTAGCCCCTTTCAGAAAAATGTGGGAACAACGTTTTGATCAATTAGACCAACTCCTTATAAAAATGCAATCAAAATCAAAAAACGAATAGTAATTATTTATCATCAACATGAAAAACCTAACACACTTTACCAAAGATTTAGAAAACAAAAAACTTTACGTTACTCGTAAATTAAACGCTCCCATAGAGTTAGTTTGGAGCGCCTGGACAGAAGCTGAACTATTAGACCAATGGTGGGCACCAAAACCATACAAAACCATCACAAAATCCATGAATTTTAACGAAGGTGGTTTTTGGCTTTATTATATGTTAAGTCCTGAAGGCGATAAACATTGGTGTCGCGTAGATTATTTGAATATCGAAAAACAGACTCATTTTTCTGCAAAGGATGTTTTTTGTGATGAAAATGGTATTCCTAATGAAGAACTTCCAAAAATGCTCTGGAACAATCAGTTTAAATCTAATGAAGATGCCACGGAAGTGAAAATTGAAATTTCATTTGATAAGGTTGAGGATATTCAAAAAATGATTGAAATGGGCTTCAAAGAAGGGTTTACAGCTGCTCTTGAAAATCTAGATAATTACATTCAGCAAAAGTTCAAAATAAGAAACGAGTTAAAAACAAATAACACCCCAAGAGTAACAACTTATCTTAATTTCCCAGGAAATACAGAAGAGGCTTTCATTTTTTATAAGTCTGTTTTCAAAACGGAATTTAGTGGTAAAGGCATTCAGCGATTTGGAGATATTCCTGCTGAATCGGGACACCCTCCAGTTTCAGAATCCATTAAAAAAATGGTTTTACATGTTGAGTTACCCATTCTTGGAGGGCATGTACTTATGGCAACTGATGCTCCAAAAGAAATGGGCTTTACTTTAAACCAAGGAAACAATATGCACATTTGCCTTGAACCCGATTCTAGAGAAGAAACGCAACGATTATTTGATGCCCTTTCAAAAGGCGGTACTATAACCATGCCTTTAGAGGACATGTTTTTTGGTTCGTTTTTTGGCGAATGCTCAGATAAGTATGGCATCAATTGGATGTTTAATTTTAAAAACACTAACAACTAAAAACAACATTAAAATGGAAACAAGCAAAAAACCATCAAAAACAATCTTATGGACATCGTATGTTTTACAAGGAATTATTGTTTTAATGTTCTTAATGGGAGCCATCATGAACCTATTACAAACTGAAGAAGCTGTAACGGGCGCAACCGCCATGGGCTATCCAGAATCGTCTGTTCTGTATTTAGGCATTGTATTACTTTTTGGTACACTATTATATGCCTACTCTAAAACAGTCATCATTGGCGCAATCATTTTAACAGGTTGGCTTGGTGGTGCAGTGGCAACACACGTTATCCACAAAGATCCGATATTCAATCTTGTTTTTCCAGTGATTTTTGGAATCATTGTTTGGCTGAGTATTTGGTTGCGAAATGAAAAGCTAAAAGCATTACTATCCAATTAAAAGTTATAATAAAACTTAAAAAATAATCAATGGCAAAAAATAGATTACTACGAATGGATAATGTTAGCATTGTAGTAGAATCCCTCGATAATGCTATTTCATTTTTCTCAGAGATTGGATTAACCCTCGAAGGTAGAGGAAAAATAGAAGGTGAATGGGCTGGTCAAGTTACTGGACTTGATGCTCAACAGGTAGAAATAGCTATGATGATCACACCTGATGGTCATAGTCGAATAGAGCTTTCGAAATTCATTACGCCTCCCATTGTATCAGATCATCGAACTGCCCCAGTGAATTCTCTAGGTTATTTACGTGTTATGTTTACCGTTGAGGATATTGACGACATGGTAGCCAGACTCATTAAACAAGGTGCTCAACTCGTTGGAGAAGTGGTTCAGTATGAGAACTCTTATCGTCTCTGTTACATTCGAGGAACAGAGGGAATTCTTATTGGACTAGCAGAAGAAATTGGTAAAAATAAAAATTTGTAAATCATGTCAAAAACCACCATAACAGCAGAACCCAACAAACAAGAACTTTTTATAACCAGAGAGTTTAATGCACCAAGAGAATTGGTATTCAAGGCATTTACCACGCCTGAAACACTATTGCAATTTTATGCGCCTTTTGGAATAAAAATGAAATTCAATTATGCTAATTTCCAAAATAGTGGTTCCTATAGTTGGACACATTTTGACGGAGCAGATAAAATATATTGTACTTTCAAAGGGGTGATACACGAAATTGTTGCACCTGAAAGAATGATTCAAACTGTTGAAATGGAAAACCAGCCAAAAGGCGGACAAGTGTGTTTGGAAATTTTCACTTTTGAGGAATTAAGCAACAGCAAAACAAAACTTATTGTACAAAATGTATTTCGTTCGATTGAGGATCGAGATGAAATGGTGCAAAGCGGATTTGAAAGTGGGGTGGTTGCTATTTTTGAGCAATTAGACACACTGATTAAAGAAAATAAGATTTAAACAGATAAGTCTCTATTCTTTATAAGATAAAAGAAATCATGGCAAACAAAACCATCATAAAAGTAGAACCCAACAAACAAGAGGTTTTTATTGAAAGAGAATTTGATAGCCCTGTTGAATTCCTTTTTAAAGCTCACGTAGAACCAAAATTGGTAGCACAATGGATGGGTACCAATGTGATAAAACTAGAAAACAAAAAACACGGAAGTTATCATTACGAAACCACCGACCCTCATGGGAATAAACATGGTTTTCATGGCACCTTTCATGAAATACTTCCAAATAAAAGAATTATTAGAACTTTTAAAATGGAAAACACTTCTTTTCCTACTCAACTAGAATTTTTTGAATTTGAAAAACGAGGTAAAACAAAAAGCAAATTAACCATGCAACTGCTATATAAATCGGTAGCAGACAGAGATAACATGTTGAAATTACCTTTTGAATTTGGTCTTAATATGGCTCATAACAAATTACAAGAAGTCTTAAATCATTTAAAATAATCAACAATGAATAAAAGAAACAAAATCATTTATTGGATTGCAACCCTTTGGTTAGCCTTAGGAATGACATCCACAGGAATTGTACAATTAATTAAGATGGAAGAAGAAGTAAACATGATGGAACATTTAGGATACCCTATTTATTTTTTAAGCCTTTTAGGAGTTTGGAAAATTTTAGGTGTCATAGCTATTTTAATTCCTAAAATGCCTTTGTTAAAAGAATGGGCCTATGCAGGTTTCTTTTTTGCAATGTCCGGAGCCATCTACTCGCATATAGTTCTTGGTGATGATGTGGTGGCACTTTTTGGCCCTCTTTTATTAATCGTTTTAACAATGACTTCTTGGTATTTTAGACCAGAGAATAGAAAATTAATTTCAAAAAATAAAAGATAATTAAGCATGAATTCAAAAGTAGATGCCTTTTTAGATAAAGCCAAGAAATGGCAAACAGAAATGAAACTGTTGAGGGAAATTGTTCTGGATTGTAATTTAACCGAAAATTATAAATGGATGCATCCTTGTTATACTTATCAAGGAAAGAACGTTGTGTTGATTCATGGGTTTAAAGAGTATTGCGCACTCCTATTTCATAAAGGCGTTTTATTACAAGACACTAACGGTCTTTTAATTCAACAAACAAAAAACGTACAAGCAGCTCGTCAAATTCGATTTACTAATTTACAACAAATCATAGCTTTAGAATCAACCATTAAAACTTATATTTTTGAAGCTATTGAAATAGAAAAATCGGGTATGGAAGTTCCTTTCAAAAAAACCAAAGAATTTAATATGCCTGAAGAATTTCAAACCGTACTAGAGAACAATTCTGAAGTAAAAAAAGCCTTTGAAGCTTTAACCTCTGGGAGACAAAGAGGGTATTTACTCTACTTCTCACAAGCGAAGCAATCTAAAACCCGAATTTCTAGAATTGAAAAATGCATTCCACAAATTATTGAATGTAAAGGACTAAACGATAAATAACAAATCAAATTATGTCAAACAAAACTATAATATCTGCCGAGCCCAATAAACAAGAACTTTTTATAATTAGAGAGTTTGATGCACCTCGAGAATTAGTCTACAAAGCGTTTACCGAACGTGAATTGATTACACAATGGTTGAGTCCCTGTACCTTAAAAATGTCAATTGATACATATGAAAATAAATCACACGGAGCATGGCGGTTTATCCATACTGATGAAGCTGGAAATGAATATGCCTTTAATGGTACCATTCACGAAGTATGTCCACCCGAAAGAATCGTCCGAACGTTTGAGTTTGAAGGGTTGCCCATGAAAGGTGAAGTTTCTTTAGAGTTTGCCACTTTTGAAGCATTGCCAAATAACAGAAGTAAATTAACAGTTCAAGCTATTTATAAATCCGTAGCCAGTAGAGATGGCCATGTTAATTCAGGGATGGAACATGGTGTGGTCGATTCGCACCATGCATTAGATGAACTTTTAGCAACTTTAAAGAAATAGGCATGACTAAAATAAATATCCAAGCAGATTGCAACAATGCTCCCAAAAAAGAATTTTTAAAAGATTTTAATATTGCTTTTGCTTCAGCCGATACCGATTTTTTATTAAACCATGTAGATGAGAACATTCAATGGACTATTTACGGGGATAAAAAAATTGAAGGAAAAAAACATTTTGAAAAAGCGATACTTGAAATGAAAAACTATGTGGCAGACGAAATGAATATATTTACCATTATCACCCATGGAGTAGAAGCTGCCGTAAATGGAAGCATGAAAATAAAAGATAGCATCTATAATTTTTGTGATATTTATCAGTTCAAAAGTCTGGGAGTAAAACCATTACAAAAATGTATTCTTATGTTATCAAAGAAAATTAGACCTTAAAACAAAGAGATATGGCTACACTAAAAGCTTTTACGTTTATAACCTTAAATGGATTCTATAAAAATGCGGACAACGACATCAGTTGGCACCAACACGGAAAAGAAGAAACTAAATACTCAGAAGAAAACTTAAAATCTGAAAACATTTTGCTTCTTGGAAGGCATACGTATCAAATGATGGAAAGTTTTTGGACATCGCAAATGGCTTATGATAATTTTCCTGAGGTAGCAAAGGGCATGGACCATTCTAAAAAAATAGTTGTTTCAGCTTCATTAGAAAAAGTAAATTGGAATAACACATCAGTAATGAATGGAAATCTGATTGATGAGATAAAAGAATTGAAGAAAACATCAAAGCATAACATCACCATTTTAGGAAGCGGTTCGCTTATAACCCAATTAACCAATGTGGGTTTGATAGACACCTACGAAATCATGCTAGATCCCATCGCTATAGGACAGGGCACGAGTATTTTCAATGGTATTTTAGCCTCATTACACTTGAAATTAATAGCATGTAAAACACTAAAAAGTGGAACAGTATTACTTAACTATATTAAACTTTAAATCTATATTATAATGAAAAACAATAATGTAATAGTAGAGCGTGTTTTCAATGCCCCTCTCCCACTCGTTTGGAAAGCCATAACCGAAAAAGAATTTATGAAGCAATGGTACTTTGAGCTAAGTGCATTTAAACCGGAAATAGATTTTGAATTTCAATTCTACGGACAAGGATTAAAAGGAGAAACCTATCTTCATAAATGTAAAATTCTAGAAATTGAGCCTCTAAAAAAATTAAAACATAGTTGGACTTATGAGGGCTTTGAAGGTTACTCAACAGTTACTTTTGAACTTTCTGAAGAAAGCACCAATAAAACCAAAGTAAAATTAACACACGAAGGACTGGCAACTTTCCCTGTAAACAATCCCGATTTTGCAAAAGAGAATTTTGTTAATGGTTGGAATTACATTATCAATACGGCATTGAAGGATTTTTTGGAATCAAATTATCACACTGAATTCCATGTCAAAAAAAAAAACAATTACACACACAAATAGTACTATTAATCACGCAACCTAAATTAATTTTAAACATCTACTAATGATAGAATTGTAAAAAGCCCATGTGGATATAATTGAAAATTTGATGCAGGTAACACCTTTTGTGAAAATTTTACAAAAGGGATAAATAGATACTCAAAGCATAAAAATGGGAATATAAACTAAAAAACAAATCTTAAATGCGATAAATAATAAGTAAAAAAATAACAAAGTATTCTAATGAAATACCTTACCATACCACCTCCATCTTCTATATCAAAATATGTCCGCTTTTTTTGGGAACTCGAAGGAGATGCTTCAAAAAAGCATCCCTACATCCATCGCTCCATGGCAGATGGTTCGGCTGAATTGGTATTCCATTATAACGGTATTTTTGATGAGCTGCTTTCAGACAATAAAACCTTTAAATCATTCACATCTGGACTGGATGCACAATCCAATAAAGTTAAACGGTTTTCCATTAACCAAGACTTTGGAATATTTGGTGTGTATTTATTTCCCTATGCAATACCAAAACTATTTTCCATACCAGCATTGGAAGTTACCAACCAAATGCTCGATTTAAAAACATTACTGGGTAAAAATGAAAATGGTTTAGAAGAAAGAATCATGTTGGCTAAAAACACCAGTGAACGTGTAGAAATACTGTCCATATTTTTAGAACAGCAACTTTTAAAATCACACACAGCGCCACCAGGAGTTTTTGAAACTATCAATTATATTATTCAAAGAAAAGGGACAACTAATATAGATATTTTGTCAGAACGCAATTTTTTATCCAGACGGCAATTTGAGCGTAACTTTAAACGGTTTTCGGGTTTTAGTCCAAAAGTGTTTTCTCGTATTATGCGTTTTCAAAATGTACTTCAGGATTTAGGAAGTAAAAAAACATTGACTCAAATTGGATTAGATGCGGGGTATGCAGATCAATCCCATTTTATTAGAGAATTCAAAACGTTTTCGGGCTACACACCCAAAGAGTACTTTTTAAACAAAGGAGAAGGAACAGCATGGAGAGAAACTAAATAATGTCGCAACCATACAATTTTAATAACAACCTGCTTAATAATATTGTATTGGTAGAACTTTAAAAATATAAACACATGAAATTACCTAACGAACACCAAGCAGTAATGCCATATCTCATGCTAAATAAGGCTAATGAATTTTATGCATTTACAAGAACAGTATTTAATGCTGAAGAAACTTTAAGGAAACTACGTGATGACGAGAAAACAATCATGCATTCCGAAATTCAAATAAACGGTAATACTATTATGTATTGTGATGCGACCGATGAATGGAAACCACAAACCGCCAACCTATTTATTTACGTAGAAGATGCCGATATAACTTTTAAAAAAGCACAGGATGCGGGTGCTGAAATTGTAATGCCATTAAATAATCAAGATTATGGAAGAACCTGTGGGGTTAAAGACCCTTTTGGAAATACATGGTGGATAACAGCAACAAATGAATAAATCTCTTAATTACCTAATTCTAAAATGATAGAAGTATTTAAAACCAATATCACCAAGCAAAAGCAAGCAAAACAAGTCATTGGAAAGCTAAAAAAAGCTTTTCCAGATTATAAAATCAATTTCGACCCTGAAGATTGTGATAATATCGTTCGGGTGGAAAACCCTAAAGGCGCAATCGATAATAATCTTGTTATTGAATTGGTTAGTGCTGTTGGTTTTTATATGGAACCTTTACTAGATGAACTTTCTGTAGTTGATAAATAAGTATTATCCTAAAAAATGAGTGAATTTATTTTACTTTAAAAAACTACAAAGTTTTACTGATTATTGATTTATTACCATTAATCAAATCCCTGCGAAAATGCATATTTATAAGTAAAGGATGTGTTGAGCAATAGAGACAATCTCATTTACAAAACTTAAGCTTCTGCATTATATTTTGCCTTATAAGCAATTGGTGTAGTACCAGTGATGCGTACAAAAACCTCCCTGAATGCTTTAGTGTCATTATAACCAACATCATACATCACCTCACTAACAGATTTTCGGGAATTTTCAAATGCTTTTTTAGCTGCTTCTACTTTTAGCCTTTGCAAATAATCAAAAGGTCGTAAATCTGTTGCCTTAATAAATCTGCGGTCAAAATTTCTTCTGC
The DNA here is from genome assembly GCF_031128465.2 of Mariniflexile litorale. Classification (GTDB taxonomy): domain Bacteria; phylum Bacteroidota; class Bacteroidia; order Flavobacteriales; family Flavobacteriaceae; genus Mariniflexile; species Mariniflexile litorale. The sequence goes on from NZ_CP155618.1 coordinate 40,031, forward strand.
TCAACCCGAATTTTTCAGACAAATTTTCAATGGAAATTTTATCCTGATAATTATTTTCCATATAAAGTTGCGCTTCAAGAATAATCTCATCATTATGATTTTTATGTCCACTAAAAATCAAAAATTCAGATTGTTGACTTCGGTTTATATCTACCTGAAAGTATTTAGCACAGTGGATGGCCGTTTCTCTATCATAAAATTTTTGTACCAAATACATTAATAAATGTAAAAATGAGTAAGCCCCACCATTGGTATAAATTCCGTTTTCATCTGTAATCAATTTATCCGTTTGGATGTCAACGTCCGGAAACAAGTTTTTAAATTCTTCTTCCTTGGCCCAATGGGTTGAGCATATTTTACCTGATAGCAAACCAGTAGACGCCAACATAAAACTACCTATACACATACTAGCTATTTCAGCACCTTCTTTATACTGCTTTTTTATCCAATCAATTAATATTTGGTTATTGGGTGTAGCCATTTTATAACTACGAATCAATGTTGCAGGAACTATAATGAGGTCATTTTCTGTACATTCCGTAATAGCTGTATTAGATTTTATGGTCAAAAATCCATCATCCAAAAATTTTTCTTTGCTTACACTTACCAAATTAATTTTAAACATAGGGTTTTTGCCCATTTTTTCAAAATAAGCATTAGCTGCCGCAAATACCTGTAAACTGCCAACTATACAAGCAACGGTGCTCATATTGGTTTGGTCGTCTGGTATAAGAATACTTAAATGTTTCATGATAATTTAAACTTCAAACAAAGATAATTATAAGGAATGTCTAAATCAACCCTTTACTATGTCTAAATACCACACTTTATAAGTGTGTATCAGTATTTACATTTGTATCTAACTAAAAAACAAATAGAAAAAATGAAACATTATACTTATAGCTTCTCAACTCCTAAGTCCTCAAATGAAGTTTTTAATTTATTATTGGATGTTACTAAATGGTGGATTGGATTTTATGAAGAAACCATAACTGGAACTAGTCAAAAAATTGGAGATGAGTTTTCTTTCCACGCAGGTGGAGGCATGCACATTACCAAGCAAAAATTAGTTGAATTAATACCCGATAAAAAAATTGTTTGGTTGGTAACAGAAAGTAATCTTTCATTTTTAAATGAAACTGATGAATGGAATAATACTAAACTAATTTTTGATATTCAGCAGAATTCTGATGCTGAGACAAAGGTTCAATTTACACATGAAGGTTTAGCACCGCAGATTGAATGTTATGATCAATGTTCAAGCGCGTGGAATCAATACCTAGAAAAGTTGGAGGGAACACTAAAAAAAATTAGTTAATATGGATAAATCAAATAGATTGAGAGACAAAGTCGCAGTTATTTATGGTAATGGGGCAATAGGAAGTGAAATTGCCCTGACATTTGCATTACATGGGGCTGCTGTGTATCTAGCAGGTCGAACAGAAGCAAAACTACAGCAAATTCATGAAAAGGCTACTTCAAAAGGCGTGCACATTAATACAAAGCTAGTAGATGCACTTGATGAAAAGTCTGTTGAAACACATTTAAATGAAATAATCAAGGAAAAGGGAAAAATTGATATTTCGTTCAACACAATAGGAATATCCCAAATTGGAATACAGGGGAAGCCATTAACCGATATTTCACCAGATAACTTTTTGAAACCAGTCTCTGTTTATTTACGATCGCACTTTATTACAACCAAGGCTGCTTTGATACATATGATTAAGAACAACAACGGGGTTATTCTTATGCACGTACCAAATGCGAGTCGAATAAGCCCGCCATTTGTTGGAGGAATGGTACCTGCTTGGTCAGCACTAGAAGGATTGTGTAAATCAATTTCTACTGAAAACGGACAACACAATGTGAGATCAGTATGCTTGTTAACAACTGGTATTCCAGAGACCCCATTAATTGATGAAGTCTGGGAAATTCATGGAAAAGCACACGGAATGGCATTTGAAGAGTTTCATGCTTCAATGGAGTCGGGAACACATAGAAATCAATTAACTACCTTAAAAGAACTGTCATACGGTGCCGTATTTGCCGCATCTGATGAAAGTACTTCGATATCTGGAACAACTTTGAATTTAACAGCTGGAATGATAATCTAAAATCAAAATGAATACTCTTATAAACTTTAACATGCTATTTATAGCAATAATAATTAATTCTATAACTAAAAACCCCTATAATATGGAAAATCAGGACTACACTTCAACTATTGTTGTAAAAAAAGATGCGCAAACTGCGTTTAACGCGATTAAAAACTTTAGAGCTTGGTGGTCGGAAGAAATTCAAGGAGAAACCGGAATGCTCGGCGAAACCTTTTTCTACCATTATAAAGATGCACACCTATGTAAGATTAAACTTATCGAAGAAGTAAACAATAAAAAACTAGTGTATTTAGTAACTGAAAATGAATTCAACTTTGTGAAAGACAAAACGGAATGGGTTAATACTAAACTAATATTCGAAATAGTTGAAGAGAATAATCAAACAAAAGTGGTTTTTACCCACGAAGGGCTCATCCCTGAATATGAATGTTATGGAGTGTGTAATGATGCATGGACTAGTTATATCCAAGGAAGTTTAAAAGATTTAATAGAAACAGGTGTTGGTAAACCCAATGCCAAAGAAGGTGGTTTAAATGCCGAATTAGTTAAAAAATGGGGATTACCAGATAAATAAATTTTATACTTAATCAAGTTTAAGAAATATTATAAAAAAGAGGTTGTTAAAAGACGATCTCTTTTTTATAACAACCGGTTTTTAATTGTACCAACCTTTATTGCTATTTACAAAATGGTCGAAGTTTTTAAAACCAATATCACTACACAGAAGCAAGCAAAAAATGTCCTCAACAAGCTTCAACAAAACCTACCAAATTATAAAATTAATTTCGACCTTGAGGATTGTGATAACATACTAAGAGTAGAGTCCTCTAATAGTAAAATTGATAATATCTTAATTATTAAACTAACTGGTGAAATGGGTTTTTATATAGAACCTCTTTTAGACGAACCTTCAAAAAAAAAAAACTAACAACAGCCTAAAGACAAAGACTAAGATTTAATACTCCTCTAGTCCTTTGTGACACCAATACTTCAAATAACAAATCAAACTATTTTTTTACTAAATCCCATATACCTTTTCTTCATTTTGGCATCTATATAAATAAGTGTAGCGTTTTTAATTTTCATTACGTATAGATTAAAAAGATTGTTTTTTAACCAAACCATAAACATTAAACAAGTTTGAATACGGATAATAAGGAAGAAACAGAAATAATCTTAGGTTGTGTAAAAAAAATAGAGAGAAACCAAGAACTTCTTTATAAAAAATATTATGGATATGTTATGTCCCTAAGTTTATCATATAGTTTAAATCGTGAAATAGCGCAAGAAATTGTAGATGATACATTTATGAAAGTATTCGATTCTATAAAATCATTTGATACAACCCAACCATTCAAAGGATGGTTAAGAAAAATAACAATAAACACAGCTATTGATCATTTAAGAAAAAATAAAAGGTTTACACATCATTTAGATCTTTATGAATATTCAAATGAGATCCCTTCCATAGAAGCGATAGATCAATTAGCTATAAATGATATTCATAAACTTATTGCTAACCTACCCGATATATTAAGAGTGGTATTCAATCTTTATGAAATTGAAGGGTATAGCCATAAAGAAATAGCGGCATTTATAAACATCGCTGAAAGCTCATCTAGAACCTACCTAACACGTGCTAAGGAAAGGTTGAGAGAACTAGTTGTAAAATATTGTAATTAATTTGATATGAACGAGCCTATTAATAAAAAAATAGTTCTAAAAATAAAAGAACAACTTCAAAACCATGAAGAAGCATACCAAGAGGGTGCTTGGGAAAACTTTTTGGTAAAAAAGAAAGAGAAAAAACGACGCTTACTTTATTGGTATTTTAGAGGGTCTGCTGCTTCAGTAATCATAATACTAGCTATTGGTTTTTCCTTTTTGAAAAAAACTCCAGACTATCAAAACGATAAAAACATAATTACTGAAGAAGAGTTAAAAGCGCCTTACAACAACCATTCAAAAGAAAAAATAAATAAAAAACTGTTTAATAATGAGAAAACAAAAACAGTTAAAAGCAATCCGAATGACACCATACATATTGAAAAAAATGATTTAAAGAATAAGTTAGAACTGAATCATCCAAAAAAAACAAACAACAATTACTCTATTACCAACAATGAATTTGAAGAATCTGATGATTCTCTGTTGAAAAATGCAAGTACAAAGTATAAACTATTCAATAAAGAAATTAAAAAAACGAATATAGCAACAACGAGTTCAAAAGAACAAACACATCTTATTAATAAAAAAGAAAATTTAAATAATAATATAAAGGCAATTGCTTTTATAAAAAAACCCATAAAAGCATTTAAAACACAACCCAATGCCCATTTAAAGATTCCGTTGCCGATTGCAAATTACCAAGACTTGTTGGCTAACAATTTAGAAATTTTCATTGAAACTATCCATAACAATGAAAAACATGAAGAGTCAAGTAACAACATACAAATAGGTTTACTGGTATCACCAAGTTACGGATCAAGTTTAGATAACACACAATCTATAGCTTCCTCAAATTTTGGTGCTGGTTTAGAAATTAATATACCTATTAATAATTCACATGTTTCTTTTAATACAGGAACAATTTACAACACATTACATGTTACTAATGAAAGAACAACGGTGGGTGTATATTCAAACGCAAAAGAAACGACAAACCTCAATGAAACCAGTTTACGTAGCATCGATATTCCTGTAAACTTTGCATACAATCTATCCAATAATAAAATTTATTTACAGGCAGGTATATCGTCCTACTTAACATTTAAAGAAAATACACAACGTTCCTCAACTATTTTTAGAGAAGTAGAAGTTTTTCAATTTACTGATGGCGTTGTTGAAACCTATACCACAACCGAATCTGCCACAACAAAAGAATCTTCAAAAAATGAGAATGTCTGGTTTTCACCCTTAGGAACCATCAATCTATCCATTGGGTATAGAGCACGCATGTCTAATAATTTACGCTATGAAGTTCAACCTTTTTATAAATACCCATTAAGTACTTTAACCAGTGAAGGCTACAAAATACATTCGGCGGGATTAACTTTAAAACTATTTTTTTCAAAATAAACCAGTTCAAATGTAGCGTTCAATAAACATCTAACGTATAGATATAAACCTTTAAAAATCAAAATCATGAAATTCAAAAAAAATTATTTTAGTATTAAATGGGTAGCTTTCTTACCTACCCTAGCATTAAGTATTATTCTTTTTAATTGTGATAGCTCAAAAGATTCAGGAGAAGATAAACTTCAATTAAAAGATAATTATGAAGTAACTGAAGGACCTTATACCTTTTTTGCAAATGCTGAAAAGTATAAGGATACCGACTTAAAAAGAGGGCAAGATAATTTTTGTCAAGTTGAAACTAAAATTTCTAAGGTAAAACGTGAGGGAAATATTTTAACTATAGAAATTTTAAAACCAAAAAATTGTGAAATTAAATACGAAATCATCTGGGACGGAGTCGTTTTCTTTTCCAACCCCATGCAAAGTACAATTTATGTGAAAGCCTTAGCTGATAACTGTAATGAAGATTCCGATATGGAAATAGATGCATTGGTAATAAAACTGGAAGAAGCATTTAAAACTCTTAAAAAAGATATGATTGACCGTACAAACTTTACGGTTAGAGACGCATGTAGTTTAGTTAATATTGACTGTGTAGATGATTGTAATGTTGTTATTACTTTTTAATAAAATCAGCCAATTAAGCTCAAAAAATCTATGAAAAAGAAAAATTAAGAAAAATGAAAAATTCAAAAACACCATTAATTTTAATTAAGTCATTAATTCTATTAATTACTTTTTTCACATTGGCAACATCTTGTGAAAATGATAATGATCCACCAATACATACAAATACCATTGCAAGACTTTTATCTAATGGCAGCAAAGTAAAACTATTTACTAAAGCTCTTGATCGTGTTCATTTTTTGGATGATTTGCATGGAACTAAAAAATATACGGTATTTGCTCCAGACGATGATGCCTTTGAAGATTTCTTAGAAGAAAATGATTATGATGAAATAGATGATATTCCTAAAAGCGAATTGAAGAAAATAATTTTAAATCATATTATACCTACCAAAGAAATTAGTATGGATGATTTATTAGATATGGATAAGGAATATGTAGAATCTAGTGCAGGATATTCTCTTTTTATTGAAGTAGATGTTGATGAAATAAGCATTAACAGAACAACAAAACTGGATGATGAAGTTCTAGATGTTGAAGCAAGCAATGGTATAATCCATTTGGTTAATAACGTGATAAATACACCTACAATAGCAACTTTTTTAGAACTTGACACACAATTTTCAAGTCTCTACAAAGGTTTAACAACAGCTACACCAAATACAGATTTTATAACCAGTTTAAAAAGTTTGGAAACAGATGATGCTTCTGATGCCCCTTTTACAGTATTCGCACCAAATAATGAAGCCATAGAAACATTCTTGGAAACAAACGACAATTGGGATAAAATTGAGGATATCGATGAGAGTACACTCTCCCCTATCTTAAAACATCATATCATTACAACCAAAGCCATATCCAAAAAAACATTAACAGATGGTTTACAATCTGCTAAAAGTTTAGAAGGTGACAATCTAGTATTTACTAAACTAAATGATAAAATTACCATTAAAGACGGCTCTGGAAATGAAAGTATTAAAATTTTAATATTTGATATTAAAACTAGAAATGGTATCATCCATTGTATAGAATCTGTTCTTATCCCAAATACCGAAAATTAAATAATAAAATAAAAATGAGATGTAACCATAAAGCTAATAGTAGTAGCCTTTTAAGACCTACTACTCCACACGAGAAGGTTAATAGCAATTTTTAACTTCACCTAGGCCCATGGTTTTTATCTCCTCGAAAATCATGGGTTTTATGATAAAAAAAAAGTGTGTTAGGAAGTTACATTTAACATTTGTTTAAAGCAACCTATATTTTTTTTGCATCTACATGCTATAGCTCTGAAATTCTAGTAAGTACTAAAAACATTCTAAAATTTTAAGAAAACCATCCATAATAAAATTATTAAATAAGGCTTTACAAAAAATGACATATAAGCTCTGATATATCTTCAATTATGAAAATCCTCATTATTCAACAAAAAATGATTGGTGATGTTCTTTTAAGCACGATGCTTTGCGAACAGATCAAAAAAAATATTCCAACTGCTAATATCCATTATTTAATAAACTTAAATACGGAAGCGGTTGTTACTAATAATCCATATATCGATAGCATCATTTTTTTTACTGAAGATTTACGGAATAGCAAATGGCTCTTTTATAGGTTTTTGAAAGGAATAAGTCAAGATAAATATGATGTTGTTATAGATGCTTATGGCAAATTAGAGAGTATTTTAGTTAGTTTGTTCTCTAGATCTAATATTAAAATTTCAATAGATAAATGGTACTCTAGGGCTATATATACCAAAACTTTTAAATATAGAAAAGCTGAAGATTCTAATTTAGGTCTAGCGGTTGAAAATAGATTAAAATTACTTCAACCCCTTATTGGTAATGTAAAAAAAGGTGTAAACCCTCCAAAAATATATTTAACAAATAATGAAATTTTAAAGGCCAGATTGTTTTTAGAAAATAACAATGTAAATTTTTCTAATCCAATTCTTATGATCAATATTTTTGGAAGTAGCACGCAAAAAACATACCCATTGTCGTATATGGCTGAAATAATTGATCATATTGCAGGTCTGGGAGAATTTACTTTGTTATTCAATTATATGCCATCGCAATTAAAACAGGCAAAGGTGCTTTACCATAGTTGTTCACCCGCATCAAAAGAAAAAATTAAATTTGATGTTTATACCCCCCTATTGCGGAATTTCTTAGGCGTCTTATACCATTGTAGCGCACTTATAGGTAATGAAGGAGGAGCTGTTAATATGGCAAAAGCACTCCATGTACCAACCTTTAGTATATTCTCTCCCTGGATCGAGCAAGCAACTTGGGAAACTTTTAAATATATTAACTATCATGCAACAGTGCACTTAAATGATTATCAGCCTGTAGATATTCATAATAAATCTATAAAAAAATTAAAAAAAGATACTCTAGACCTATATAGTAAATTCAAACCCTCACTTTTTAAAAAAAAGATTAATCATTTTCTAAACGCTAATGTTCTTATAAAAAAAGACACCGCTAATTATAAACCTATTCAAACAACTAAAAGCAATATCTTTTGTGAAAGTGTTTAACCTATTATTTTAAAAAAAATTCAACATGTATTAAAGCAACCTTTTCTTTGTTTTTTCATCTATACACTATTGTAATTATCCTCTCAATATTTTAAAAACCACCTTCGAATCATTTAAAAAACAACCCTAATAATTAGTTTATTTAAAAGTCCACACATCGTATTTATGAAAAAATCATATCCTTCTAAAAATATTTTTTTAGAAACACATAATATAAAAAACCTACATAGTGGTTTTGGGCAATTCAATTTTAATTTGGCAAAAGCTTTAAGTAAAGAAACTGAATTTCTAAGCGAACATGAAATAATTCTTAATTGTAATAATAACAGCGTAAAAGAAGAGCTAAAAGACCATATTTCTTTTAATAAATATATGCCAATAACAAGATATCCTCTTTTTAGAATGAGGAAAAATTTTAGTTTGTGGCATTCAGTTAATCAAAATACAAAAATAGAACCAGCTTCAAAAAATACACCTTATTTATTAACCATTCATGACGTAAACTTTTTAGAAGAAGAATCTGGAAAGCGTTTAGATTTTAGGATCAATCAACTCAAAAGTAAAATCAAAAGAAGTTCAGCTGTAGTGTATGTTTCTGAATTTGCTAAACAAAATACCCATACTCACTTTCATATTCCAGCTATTCCAGAATATGTGATATATAATGGAAATAATTTCAACAATAATTCAGCGAAAAATATAGAAGTCAATCACGCAAGACACGTTCCAAGTAAACCTTTTATTTTTTCAATTGGACAAATGGTTGAAAAAAAAAATTTTCACACATTGATAGAAATGTTAAGGTTTTTAAATGATATCGTTTTGGTTATAGCTGGCGGATTAAAGACGGCCTATGCAGAGCTTCTAAAAGAAAAAATACAACATTATAAGTTAGAGAATAGAGTTGTTTTATTGGGTAATATTGCCGAATCAGATAAAATCTATTACTACAAAAATTGTCTTGCTTTTGCTTTTCCTTCTTTACGAGAAGGTTTTGGACTTCCTGTTCTAGAAGCCATGACTTTTGGCAAGCCTGTATTCCTTTCTAACAAAACATCCTTACCAGAAATAGGTGGTACACACTCCTTTTATTGGGATAATTTCGATGCAGAAGATATGGCAAATGTTTTTGAAGCTGGAATGTCCACTTTTGAAGGCAATAAAGCGGTGTTCAAATCTGCTTATATAAATAGATCACAACAATTTACTTGGGAAAAAGCAGCCAAAGATTATATACATGTTTATAAAAGCATTTTAGAAAAATAATACCTCATTATATTTAATTAGTATCCACTAAATGAAAAACTTTAAAAGGTTTCTTAAATACCTTATTCCTTACAAAAAGCAACAAATGCTAAGCATCCTATTCAACATCCTGTATGCACTTTTTTCCTCATTATCCATGCTTTCTCTTTTACCAATGATAAAAGTACTATTCGATGAAGGCAAAAAATTAAAGAAAAAACCTGAGTTCCATAGTTTCAAAGATTTTGACTTAAACTACATTGAAAACTATCTCAATTATTTTATTACTACTATGAATACTACCAAGGGGCCTTTAATCACGTTAATAACTATTGTGGGCTTTGTCTTAAGTACCTTTTTACTTAAAAACTTGTTTAGTTATCTATCCATATTATATATGACCTATTTAAACAATGGTATTTTAAAAGACTTAAGACAAGATGTTTACAATAAAGTAATAAGCTTAAATGTGGGCTTTTTTTCTAATGAAAGAAAGGGTGACCTCATAGCAAGAATGACTTCAGATATCAACACCATTAAAGTATCGTTCATGAGTATTTTGATGATGATTAGAGAACCCTTAACCATTCTTTTTACGTTAATTGCCATGATTGCTATAAGTTGGAAATTAACAGTTTTTGTATTCTTTTTTATTCCTATTTCTGGATTTTTAATTTCAAAACTTAGCAAAGGTATCAAAAGTCAATCGGGTGATATTTTTGCATTAGAAGGTCATTTACTGTCTAATATTGAAGAGACATTGGGTGGCATAAAAATCATAAAAAACTTCACGGCAGAAAGCTATTTTTCTAAAAAGTTCAATGATTTCACAAAAAACATAAACGATTTAAATAATTCCATTGGGAAGGTTATGAGCTTATCGGCACCAGCCAGTGAGTTTTTAGGAATTTTAGTAATTTCCATATTACTTGTTTATGGAGGTTCTTTGGTGCTAATTGATCAATCGCTTAGTGGTGGTGCTTTTATGGCATATATGGGATTGGCTTATCAAATTCTAACACCTGCAAAAGCCATCACAAAAGCGCATCATGCTTTACAAGGAGGCAATGCCGCTTATGAAAGGGTTGCTTTTATTTTGGATGCCAAAAATCCATTAAAAGATAAACCAAATGCTAAGGTTATCACTGAATTTAAGCACGAAATAAAATTTAATAATGTGTCTTTTAAATACAAAGAAGACTATGTTCTTAAAAACTTTAATCTTACAGTTCCCAAAGGAAAAATAGTGGCCCTAGTTGGAGAATCGGGAAGTGGCAAGTCTACCATAGCAAATTTAATCACGCGTTTTTACGATGTAAATGAAGGCAGTATCACTTTTGATGGTATTAATATTAAAGATGTAACTACAAAATCTTTAAGAGAGCAAATGGGCATTGTAGCACAAGATTCCATTTTGTTTAATGATACCATCGCTAATAACATATCCTTGGGTATTGAAGAGATGGACGAAGAAAAAATTACAGCAGCAGCCAAAATAGCCAATGCCCATAATTTTATTTCTGATTTTCCAAAAAAGTATCAAAACAATGTCGGTGATGGGGGGAGTCTGCTCTCTGGTGGTCAACGTCAACGCATTGCTATAGCCAGAGCGGTCATGAAAAACCCCCCAATCATGATTCTGGATGAAGCAACCTCCTCCTTAGATACAGAATCTGAAAAACTGGTTCAAAATGCCCTTGAAAACATGATGGAAAATCGCACCTCGATAGTTATAGCCCATAGGCTCTCAACCATTCAAAATGCAGATCTTATAGTAGTTATGAAAAATGGCTCCATTATCGAACAAGGTACTCATGAGGAACTATTAAAAATGAACGGAACCTACCATAATTTAGTATCACTTCAATCACTAGAAGTATCACAACTTACATAAATAAAATAAATGAAAACTTATATACAAGGACTTAATATCGTTGGATATACCGATGGCATGTTTGGCCTAGGAGAAGCCGTTAGATTAAATATAAATGCGGCTAAAAAACTTGATATCCCTCTTAATTTAATAAATTATGAAAAAGTAAAACAAAATTTCAATTATCAGTATTCATTCAATTATGCTATTAATTTAGTTCAATTATCCCTAAAGGATCTTGAATCTTTTATTGCTATTATTGATCCCAATATATTTAAAAATAAATACTCCATTCTTTTCTTAGTATGGGAATCAGAGTATATAGCTCCCGAATTAGTTGAAAACTTAAACCTTTTTAATGAAATTTGGACCCCCTCCAAGTATTGCAAAAAAATATTCCAGAAAACATATAACAGCCCTATAATTATAGTGCCTCATCCTGTTGAAGTACATCTTAATCCGCTTCCAAATCAAAATACAAGCCATTTTTTTGATGACAATAAATTTAGCTTTCTATTCATATTTAGCTATCACAGTTCTATGGAAAGGAAAAATCCCTTTTTCTTAATTGAGGCTTTTAAAACGGCTTTTGATGATAATGACCCCGTCGAATTAGTCATCAAAACAGCTGGTGGGAAACATCACAAGAAACAAAAACAACGTTTAGAACAATGTAATTCCAAAAACATAAAAATTTATGATAGGGAACTCGATAAAAACAGTGTGAACCATTTGATTAATTCATGTGACGCTTATGTATCCATGCATCATTCAGAAGGATTTGGATTAACATTAGCCGAAGCCATGTATTTAGGTAAACCAGCTGTAGCAACGAATTATTCGGGCAATACGGAATTCATGAATGATAATAATAGTTTCCTCATAGATTATAAACTAAGTTACATTGAAAATTCAGATAGTAACTTTTGTTCTAAAACATTATGGGCTAATCCATTACTTTATATGGCCGTTGAAAAACTAAAAAGTGTTTACAATAATGCTGATTTACGGACTGCCAAAGCCTTAAATGCTAAACTTTTTGTTAAAGAAAAATTGTCTTTCTATACTATTGGTACCATTATAAAAAATCGATTAAATTATATATATGACAACTTTGATGACTTGGTTACAAATCAAAATCAAAATGCATTCCTTATAAATCAATTACAGTCTGCAAAAATTGAAAACGCACAACTTAGAAGGGAGATTCGAAGAATGAAGAAAAACTTAATCATCCGTTTTATTCTAATTCTAAAAAATAGTATCAGAAAATTAAAATCTAAACATTAAAAAAACTTAACATACTATGGTTCCAATTAAAAACACCATCTGTAGTATCATAATTTGCACATAAAATCAGGAGGTTTGTATTCAGAAACTTTTATAGATGTTTCAAAATCAAATTAAGACACTTCACAAAGAAAAACAATTCTTTACCAGTACTACCATTTTAATTTTGCTTTACAGTTTTAAAAATAAAGCAATGAAGACTAAAAAATTGATAGTTGTAATTAACCTTATCGTTTTGTTTTTTATAATGGAAGAGGTTCACCCCCAAAGAAGCATCATTGTAAAAACCCCTAATAAAACCATTGTTAGAACTACAAGTCCCAGAGTAATATACAAAAGTCCAGTACCTACAGTTAGAACTGTTAGTACTTTGCCCAACACTACCGTTGTGGTAAAACATAACGGTTTAGGGTATCACTATGTGGGTGGATTATACTATAGGTATTATAATGGAAGATACGTGCTAGTAGCAGCTCCTGTAGGTTTAAGAATAAGGGTATTACCAGTTGGAAATACACAAATAATAGTTTATGGCAAACCCTATTTTTATTTTCAAGGTAATTATTATATTCAGGTTACCAATGGTTACAAAATTGTGGCAGCTCCTGAAAACATGACGGTACCTGATTTACCCGAAGAAGCTGAACAAATTGAAATTGACGGTAAAAACTATTATGAATATAATAATACACTCTACAAAGTAATAACAACCCCCGAAGGAAAACAGTTTAAAGTAGTAGGCGATTTAAAAGGTTAATTAACAACAAGAGATAAAAAAGAAAAATCATGAAAACATTCAAAAACATACTAAGTATAGCGATCATATTAATTTCAATAAATAATTTAATAGCACAAGGCGATACTCTTTCCAAAGAACAAAAAGAAAATATACAGGTAGAGTTAGAACAGTATTTTGAGAAACTTAATTTAACTGAAGAACAAAAAACCTCTTATAATCAAATCTCAAAAGTTCATAAGGAACAATTATTACTTGTTAAAAACAGCCAAATGTCTCAATTAGAAAAACTTAAAGAAGTTAAACGTATTCAATCAGACAAAGACGCTGAATTAAAGAAACTCTTCTCAGAAGAGCAGTATAAAATCCATCAAGAATTTAAAGAGAAACAGCGAAATACGATGATGGAAAATTTTTTAGGATATGAAAAATTAAACCTAACAGAAGATCAAGAACCGCAATTTGCCGAAATTACCCAACGCTATAGAACACAAATGCAGGCTTTAAAAAATAGTTCCAAGTCAAAATTAGGGAAATATAAAGAATTCAAATCAATCCAAAATGCCAAGGACAGTGAAATGAAAAACCTATTGTCCAAAGATCAATTTAAAACTTATAAAGAAATCCAAGAGGAAATGAAGGAAAAAATCATGGAGAACAGGAAAAAATAAATAAATAAAAATTTATAGGTTTGCTTAGCAAGCCTATTTTTTTATAATGAGAAATAACAGATTTATATTAATGGTTGCCTTTAGCCTTTCTCTATTGGTTAATATACCGCGAATTGTATTCTTTTTAGGAAAAGAAGAATCGTTTGTAGCCACTTTTTTAGACATCTCCATACATGATACCTTATTTAGAATATTATCCGTTTTTGGATTTAGTTTTTTAATTCTCAAACTTCATGTAGATTGGATTCCAAAAAGATTTCAAAAAAGGTCTTTTTTAATTTCAAGTAGCATCTCATTTTTGGTTTTAATAGTCTGGATGAAATTATTTAAAACATTTGATATTATAGTTAATGCAGGCACATCTTCAACTCTAAGCCCCAAGTTTAATACCTTCATCTATATTTTTGTAATGATTATGCTATTTGTTATAAGTAGAACCATAACGCTCTTCAATCAATCAAAAAAAGATGCTCTCGAAAAAGAACAATTAAAACAACAGAGTTTACATAATGAACTGGCTGCTTTAAAGAATCAAGTAAATCCTCATTTTTTATTTAACACGTTAAATTCTTTAAGTTTGGTAATAAGGGAAGATCAAAATGCAGCAATAAAATTCATTAATAAATTATCGTTTTTATATCGATACATGCTTCAAAGTAAAAATCAAGACCTTATTACCATTAAAGAAGAACTTAAGTTTTTAGAAAGTTATATATTTTTGATTAAACAACGTTATAGAGATAATATCCAGGTAAATATTTCTATAAAAAAGGAATGCTATCAACGTAAAATCCCAACACTTGCTTTGCAATTCTTATTAGAAAACGCAGTTAAGCATAATGAAATATCAAAAAACAAACCTTTAGTTATCGAAGTATTAAATGACATAGAGGCTGTAATTGTTAAAAATAAGCTGCAAAAACGCACTGGTTTTGTTGAAAGCACACATATGGGCTTAACCAATTTAAACTCCAGGTTCAAACTGTTAACCAATAAGGAAATCATTATTCAAAATGACAAAAACTATTTTACAGTAAAAATACCTTTATTATGAAAGTGTTAATTATTGAAGATGAACATACCGCATCAGAAAACCTGAAATATCATTTAAATAATATTGAACCATCTATAACTATTGAAACTACTCTTGAAACTGTTGCAGATGCTGTTTCCTATTTTAATAATGAATTTTTTGCAGAATTGGTATTTGTGGATATTCATTTAGCCGATGGCATCTCATTTGAAATATTTGAAAAAACAGAAGTAAATATTCCTATTATATTCACCACTGCTTATAATGAATATGCTATTAAAGCATTCAAAGTAAATAGTATCGATTACCTACTGAAACCCATAGATGAAGACGAGCTAAGAGAGGCAATCAATAAATATAAATCATTAAAATTAAAATACCCCATTAATGATCAATTTCAGCAATTGTTGAAATTAATAAACAGAAAATCATTTAAAAGTACCTATCTGGTTCAACAAAGAGATACTTTACTTCCTTTAGAAATAAATGGGATAGCCTATTTTACTATAGATGCAGGTGTTGTAAAAGCAATTACCTTGGATAATAAAAGTTTTGTGCTCGACAAAAAATTGGAAGAAATAGAACTAGAAATAAACCCCGAACAATTCTTTAGAGCCAATAGGCAATTTATAGTACAACGTAATACTATTGAGAACTTAAAAATGTATTTTAACGGAAAGCTTATACTCAACATATACCCAAAACCTAAGGAACAAATTATTATTAGTAAAGCCAAAGCACCTCAACTAAAAAATTGGATTAACAATGGGGCCTTCTAATGTGCTTTAAAAAATTCCCAAATCACATCGTTAGCTATAAAAGCTGTTGAAGGAGTATCAGCATTGATACGTGCTTTTATACTTCCAGGCCATGAATGACCTCCATCTGAAGTTAAATAAAGAAAAATATCGTTCCTATCTGAACATCCCAGATAGTGTTTAACAATATAATTCTCATATTGACTCACTTTCGTTTCCAAACTACAATTATTTTGAATCTGCCATGTCTCTAAAGTGGATACAACAGAGTTATAAGTATACCCACCTAAGCCTACCCCACCTTCAAAAGGAACCTTTGTATCTAAAGATGAATGGATATGAAGAATAGGCATGGATTTAACCAACTTAAAATCCATCATCATGGGGCCACTTACAGGCGCAATGGCAGCTATTTTATCACTTAGTTCTGCCGCTAAACGATAACACATCATAGCACCATTTGATATACCAGTGGCATACACTTTGTTCTTGTTTAGTTTAGGATATTTTAACATCAAATAGTCAATGAGTTCTTCTATAAAGACAACATCATCTATATTTTTTTCTTGGGCGTAATCGCAACAATCTCCTGCGTTCCATGATCGCAACCCTAACAAACCTTCATTCGGAACACCTTCGGGATACACAACGGCAAAACCTTCAGTATCAGCTTTTACATTCATCCCATACTCGTTTTCTGCTTGTGCGGCTTTGCCTCCAAAACCATGCAAAAAAATTACTAAAGGGATACTTTCAGTTTTTTCAAATGTTTTTGGAAGCTTTAATATATAATTTCGGGTTCTTCCATCTACCTCAATACTTTCAAATTTTCTTAGACCTGAATCTGTATTGGTTGTGGCATCCTCTCCTGATGCACAACCAATAAACACCATTATAGACAATGAAAAATAAATAATTAAATTAAATGTTTTTACTTTCATAAATGTTCAATATTTAAGATTATTGATTTTATCAAATTTCTTTTAAAACTACCTATAATTGACTTCTTTTTATATGAAACAGAAATAAACAAGGGTAAAACACCTTTAAATGATAGTTAAGTTTTGCATGTTACTGTTTATTCTTATATTAACTTCATTCATGTTCAAAAGCAAATAGATATCCATTAAAACTGGCTACATAAATAACACCATCTTGGTCCACAGTAGTCCCAACAGTAAAAAATGTTTTAACCGGCAGGGGCTCTCTATCTAACACAGTACCCGTTAGCACATCAACCACCAATAAATCATTGTAAAACCTTCCTCGAGTGGAAGAGGAAACGGTAGGATAAGAAAGATTACCTTTGGTCTGAGTTGCTACTCCACGATTATTCAAAGTCTCATCGCTCCAAACCAACTCTGGTTTTTCTCCTAAATCTTTAATAGAAGTAAGTGGAGACCTTCCTCCTCCTGCAGGCATAATATAGCCATCTGGAGAGGTGGATTGACTTCCTCCAGTTTCATATCCTAAATTATATTCCCAAATTTTATCCCCAGTATGCGTACTTAAAGCATGTATACTGCCATAATTATCATTAACATACACTTTTTTACCATCTGCAGAAATAACCGGGCTGGTAGTGCTACCTCCAGGAAGCGAGTTATTCTCCCAAAGATGTGTAAGAGTTGGGTTTGGTTTTTCAGAATATTGCATGGCTATTATAGATGCTTGAGGTGTATTAGGCCGCCAATAAGTAAAGAAGAATTTTCCACTAGGTTGATGTATCGCTAGTGTATTGGCACTCGGACAATCTTTTGTTCCTCTCATACAAGCTGTGGGGTCAGATTCAAATTTTATTACTGTATCTTGATTCATAAAATAAGGATTCAGTACATTTTTACCGCTCTTTCGATCCATTACATAAATAACACCTATATGGGTGATGAATATAATGCTTCCTTCTTTGGTAAATTGGGCTGAAAGCGGAAATCCTATAATAGGGCTTCTCCATAATAAATGACCTGCTTCATTAAAGGCATGCATAGCCTTATCATCTGCAATAAATAGGTGTCCTTCTAGGTCTACTAATACTGAGGAAGCTACTGCATATTCATTTACTATGTCGGTACACCAAAAGGTTTCTCCGGTGGAAGCATCCAAAGCATATAAATGACAATCTTCTGAAGTACTTGTTATATAAACCCGTCCATTCAAATCATTGGTTGCGCCGAGATTTATAACTCCATCCAGCTTTTTACTCCATTTTAGTCTAATGTTTTTTGGACCTTCCACAGGTAAGAAATCAGAATTATGACTGTTCCCGTGAACGGTAACCCATGTTGTAGTTTTTCTGGGGAAAGTTTTATTTTGAAGGATGCCGCCACAGGATAAAAACACACAACACACCAATACTATAAAAAGATTTCTTATTACGGTAATTTTATTAAAATAGAGCATCTTTATAAATTTTTAAAATTCATGGTAATGCTAATATCCTCAATACAGGAATTTGATTAGTTAATAGGTTGTGTGAATCGGTAAATCTTATAGGTAAAACTGTAATACTTTAATGTGAATTATTTTCTTTTTTAATTGTTTCACGGGATAGAGATCAAAATTTTAACCAAAACTCATTTACTTATGGAATAGATAGTCAAAAAATAAGTTTTACCCACAGACATAAATAGAATCTGCTTCTAATTCCCTATATTCCCAGTTACAAGTATACACATATAAAACAAAGTCGATAATTTAAAAAGTTATTCTAATACTATCTTATGTTATTCATTGCGATGTTTAATCGAAGTTAATGCTGTTATTTTTTTAAATGGACCAAATGATTTAAGTATCTATATAACCAAGATCGTACATAACTTCATTGATGTTTTTCGACTATATACAATAATAAATTCCAATATGAATTTGTACCACCACTTGAAGAAAGACAATTTTCTTCAGTAATGATACTTCCGTCGGTCACTTCTACTTCCAGAAATAATTTTCGGAATTCATTTTAAAAACCCCAATCTGTTGAACATTTTTTTACATTAAGAAAACCTGTTGAAACCAACAAAAAAGACCAACACACAAAGAAGCAGCTTCTACACCTTTTTCATCTTATTCATTTATCCATGGTAGCATTTTTTTATTGGATGCACTCATAAATTAGTTACTACTGAAGACAAACATTGCGGATCTGCACTTACATCGTGGAATTTTTAGGAACAAGGATGCTTCCATTCATCATTTTTTAAATTTTCGCTTGACAAATGCAAATAACATTTTGTCGTAAATCACCCGTTTGTTGTCATTTTCACACATTTGATTAAAACAAATATCATTGCATCTTTGTTATATAAATTAACCTTTATAATAAATAAATCATTGCAGACGCCTTTCTTTCCTATCTTTTCAAAAACAAAGAGATGATCGTGATTTAGAAAGAAATCATCCTAATGAAATTTAAAAATATAAAACCTAATATAGAATTAGAACCTTTTATTCATTCCTATTGGGAACTGAAGGGGAACGAATACGACAAACAATGGGAACGTAACTTTCCAGATGGTTGTGCAGGATTGGTTATGAACTTGGGAGATATTTGTTTAACGGACAACGGCACAGTTTCTATCGAGTTCGGTAAGTCATATATGGTTGGAGCAATGAATTCTTTTAAAGATAGTTTTATAGATAACAATACACATTTAATAGGTGTATGTTTAAAACCCGCATCTATAACTAATTTTTACTCATATGCACCACAAATAGAATTCACCAATAAAACAATTGAACTTGAAAAATCAAACTCATTTAATATTGATAAAATACTTAGAAATCCAACCAATTATTTTAATCAATTCTATATAGACAGACTTAACAACAATAACATACAGTTGCAATCGGCTTTACAAGATATCGCAATCTCAAAAGGTCAACTAGCAATTTATGACGTTGCCAAAAGAAACTCCATATCGTTAAGACAATTAGAGAGAGATTTTAAAATTCATATAGGTCTTTCACCTAAAGAGTATTCCAATATTGTTCGATTCCAATATGCCTTATCAGTTATAAAGCATTCAGACAAAAAGAGAAGTTTGTTAGATATTTCCTTTGAATGTGGTTATTATGACCATTCACACTTAGCAAATGAAATAAAAAAACATACTGGACTTTCTCCATCACAACTTTAGTTTGTCGTTTTTTTCCAAAGTGAAAATGAATACATTTTTTTAATTTTGAAAAAACATTAAAATTTAAAACAAATGCGAAAAATATCAGTTTTTATTGCAATGAGTCTAGATGGCTACATTGCCAAACCAAATGACGATCTCAGCTTCTTAAAATTAGTAGAACAAGAAGGAGAAGACTATGGATATGCGAAATTCGCGGCAACAATTGACACACTAATTATTGGTAGAAAAACTTATGATTACGTAGTTAAAGAAATCGGTGCTTCACATTATGACAATGGAGAAAGAGATGTTTACGTAATAACCAGAACTGAAAAACCGCAAGTGGGTAGAACAACTTTCTATACAGGAAACATAACCGAATTAGTTAAACGACTTAAATCAAAAAAAGAAAAAAACATTTACTGTGACGGTGGAGCGGAAATTATTAATGAACTTTTAAAAAATGACTTAATTGACGAATTTATTATTTCAGTCATTCCAATACTGTTAGGTAACGGAACTAGACTATTTAAAAATGGAAGACCTGAGCAACTGCTTGAATTTGTATGCGCAAAAACTTTTGACAAAGGATTAACCCAGCTACATTATAAAAGAAAAAAATAATTACTATATGGACCCAAAATTTGAAGCAGGAATTAACATCGCAATAAAAATACCTAAAAGCAAATACGACAAAACAGTGGCGTTTTACAGAGATATTTTGAAGTTGGAAGTTGAAGAAAAGCCAATAGATAATCCGACAGTTTCCCGTACTTACAAAGTAAAATTCGGCAACAATATTATATGGTTAGACTGTGTAGATAATTATACTCATTCAGAAACTTGGTTGCAGCTCACGGTACCAAACATAGAGAGAGCTACAACGTATTTGGAATTGAATGGTGTAGAAACTTGTGACGAAATTGAAGAACTTCCAAAAAACATGCACTGGATTCAAGACCCTGCAGGAACAGTATTCAATTTACAAGAAAGGGAAATAAAGTAAATTGAATACAGTATCTTCTCTAAAATACGTCTAATTTATACAGTATCTTATAAAAAATTCTGAGCACAGATGATAATTAAGGAATTTAAACATTTCTAAGAACAACATTGCAAGCCCACAGCAGCTGGGAATTTGTTCAAGCAAATTGGCATTGAATTGTCCGAACCAATCCTTTTTGGTTTAGCAGAAACACTTGGGTTTATCTTTTGGAATACGAAAACCATTAATAGCATAATTAAATTTTAATAAACTAACCACTATAAACATGATTTAAAACAAAAAAATATAATTAATAATAAAAATAACACAATTTACAAAAGAATGGGATGCAACATTACCCAGCTTAAAAATTAAACATACTTCTAAAAATACTCTTAATAAAAATAATATGGAATTAGTTGAATTTTATTTTAATGACTATTTTATCACAACCGATAAAAGCAAAATGGATGTATCTGCAATTCATGATTTTCTATCAAAATATTCAGGCTGGAGTGATAACATTCCTTTTGATAGAGTTAAAATTTCAATTGACAATTCATTGAACTTTGGAGTTTTTCATGAGGATAATCAAATAGGCTTTGCCAGAGTAATCTCCGATTTTTCGACAATTGCCTATTTAGGAGATATTTATGTTTTAAAAAATTACCGCAGACAAGGAATTTCAAAAAAATTAATGGATACTATTATGGCTCATCCAAATTTGCAAGGCTTAAGAAGATGGATTTTATTAACTTCTACAGCCGATTGCCTATATGAAAAGTATGGTTTTAATAAACTGCCAAATCCAGAATGGTATATGGAAAATTATAACCCAAATATATATAGAAATTAGAGTTTGAAAAACCGATAGAACAAAATTCCTCACGGCTTTAAAAGAAGGCCTTATAAAACGAATAGAAAAAATGTCCAAAATTTAAAACTTTTAGAGCAAAGTGGAAAACGTTTTAATGAAAATCAAAATCTTATTAATGATGTGAGAAGAGTTATTTTTGCAGATTATTGCTATAAATAATTTTAATTTTTACTTAAATTTTTATTTAAGTAATTTTGATTATTAACTAATCACATAATGAAATTTGAAACATACTTTCCGTTAGAAAAACTAAAACCTTACGTTAAGTATTTTGTTATATCTGAAAATGAGCTAGAAAACAAATATAAAGTATTTCCTTCAACAAATTTGGTTATAGGGTTTCAATACAAAGGGCAACTTACAAGTCTAAAAAATGATACAGAAAATAAACTTGCCTCCGCTGGAATTACTGGAATCTCTGATAGCTATAAAATTTTCAAAGGTTCCAAGAATATAGGAACAATTCTGGTATACTTCACCGAGGTGGGATTTGCCCATTTTTATTCCAATCCCGTAAATGAGTTATTCAATTTAAGTATTTCATTAGACGATATTTTTCATCAAAGTAAAGTAAATGAAATTGAAGAAAAATTAACAATGGCTACTACAGACGAACAAAGAATAATAATTACAGAGTATTTTTTACTTTCCCAACTCAAAGATATTGAAACCGATAAGCTAATTATAGAAGCTATAAGATTAATATATCTAAATAAAGGTTTAATTAGAATAAAAGAGTTAAATGAAAAATTACATATTAGTCAAAGTCCTTTTGAAAAGCGTTTCAGAAAAATAGTTGGAACTACACCTAAAAAATTCACTTCTATTGTTCGTTTCAATAATATTCTTGATAGTCTTAACAAGACGCAATCACTTACTGAAATTGGATACGAAAACAACTTTTTTGATCAAGCCCATTTTATCAAAAATTTTAAGCAATTTACAGGAGAAACTCCTGAAAATTTTAAACGTTTATTGTAAAAAAAAACATTTACGGTATAACAAAACCTTTTAATACTACTCATACTAACTATTGTAATCAAAAAAACTTCATTAACATTATATGTGAATTTACTCGATACAAAAATATTTACCTTCATTACATTTCTCTATTCCATTTGAAAAAAGCTCCTCAATTTTGAGTAAATAAATGAATCAATTATGAATTTAATAATCAAATTGTTTGCATCAGCACTTATCTTATGCTATTTTTTAAATAGTAGTGCACAAGAATGGGAATTAGTCAAAGGTCTTCCGCAAATTGAATTTTCATCCATTATAAGTTCAAATAATAAAATTTATGCAGCAAGTCAAAATAATTTATATGTTAGTAGTGACGGCGTAAATTGGCAAGTACAACAAATCCATCCTATTTCTATTTTACCCACATGTATGATTATTGTTAACAATCTACTCTATGTAGGGACTATGGAAAACGGCGTGTACTACAAAACACTAGCAACTGAATCTTCTTGGAGTCATGCTTTGTTAGGACTGCAAATAAGCTCATTTGAGATGCACGATGGATCTCTGCATGTTTCGAGTTTGGGCTCTGGTGTATGGAAAAATGTATTGGGAACTTGGAACAATATGACGTTTAACTTAGCTACGTATTCATATAATGTGAGTAAAATAAAATCTATAGATGGTACTCTTTTCGCTTTTGCAGGTTCAAATGGAACATTTTATAAATTTAATTCCAATACAAACAATTGGAAAGAATATTTTTATGGCGCAACATATGCTCCCGGATTAACAATTAATGACGCACTATTTACTAACAATACCATTCTCTTATCTAACGGCAATCGTTTATTACGCTCAGACGATAGTGGTGCAAGTTGGCACAATGATAATAGTCAGCTAACAAATGGTATACATCGCTTCTTGTTTAAAGGAGGTTCTTTTAATTATGCTGCCACAATACTAGGTGACTATAATACCACCCAACTTCATAAAAGAACCAACAATGCAAAGTCACAAAGTAGCTGGGGAGATAATACTGAAACATTACCTTTTATTTTTTATGAGATAACCGAGTTCAACCAAAAAATGTACATCGCGTCTAATCTTGGGATATTTGTAAAATCAAATAATGTACTAGATACCGACGACCCAACCAAGATTCCTCTGAAAACTAAAATATTCCCTTCTCCTTCATCGAATGGGAGATTTACAGTGTTGTGCGAGGAAAAAATCGACAACCTTGAAATATTTGATTTGAATGGAAAGAAAATTGTTTCAAAAAAAGAATGTAATAATAAACGAGAATTTATTACAATCCCAACAAAGGGAGTCTATTTGGTGAAAACAAAAACTCAAGATAAATCTGATGTTAAAAAAATTATAATACAATAAAATAGATAAAAACTGGTCGCATAAAAACATCAAAAGTTAATGCCATACTCCAAATATGCAATTCTCTTTTATATTTAATTAATTACTTCAGTATATGTTTTTAAACAACTCATGATTTTATTAGCAGTTAAAATGAAATTTAAAAAATCACTTATGATTAATTTTAGCTTTTGCTTTTGTTTAATTGCAATAATTTTATTAGAAAGTTGTGAAGCTCATTCAGGTTATTACTTTGAAAAAAGTCAATCAAAAGTAATCGATTCATTAAGGCATTTAGGCCACTATGAATATAACTCTAGACTGAATGATTCTTTGTGTATGGTACTGAATAATCCTAATAACAAACTGATGACTCCAACAACTTATACTACCATTGTATCAATTACCAACAAGTTATCTAAGACAAAAAGTAGTGGTTGTTATGTTATTGACTGGCAAACATTAGAAACTAAACAAAATTTTACCAATGTAATTCTATTAGAGTGGAATCCAAATGGCGGCATTATAATTAGAATGTTTACACGCAATAAGTACTTAAAAGAAAAACTTCCTAAACAATCTTTTTAAAAAACCGTCTAAAGAAGTAAAATTATGATAACATTTAATACTCTTGAAAAAGCAGATCTAAATATTATTATAGAAGCTCTTAATACTGCCTTTTCAGATTATATTATTCCCTTAAAATTGATGAAAAAAACTTTTAAAAATAAATTTAAAAATGATAGAATTAATCTCAGCTATCCAGTTGGTAGATTTGAAAATGAAAAATTAATTGATTTTATTCTTCATGGTTTTGATATCAGTGAAAGGAAAAAATACTATACAATGCTGACACTGGAGTTATCCCTGATGAAAGAGGACAGCAATTAACCACTCAGTTATACAATTTAATACTTCCTATGCAGTTTACAGGATTAACTCCTAAATAATTTCAAACATTTATTGCAATAAAAACGTTTTTTTACAATGACAAAGTTTTCTGTTACGGCATCTTTGTAACTGAACTTTAAATAATAGACAAATGAGTAACCAACAAAAAATGTTTACATTAGAACAAATCAAAACCGCTCACAGTAAAGTAAAATCAGGTGCAGACTTTCCTGCATATATTCAAAATCTCAAAAAAATGGGAGTAACTTATTATGAAACTTTTGTGAGAGATGGACATACAGATTATTTTGGTAATAACAATTACAAAGTAGTGTCACCAGCTATTTATGAAAAGTTAACTATTGTTGCAAAATCAAATGAAAAAGAATTTCGCATCCAATTAAAAAATCATCAAGATGGTAAAACTGATTATTTAACATTTTGTATGGATGCAGCAAACTCAGGTATTGAAAAATGGGGAGTATGTATAAAAAAAATGACTTGTATCTACTTCGACAGATTAAATGAAAAAATTTTAGTGGAAGAAATACCTCATTGATATATAATAGAAATTGTAAATGAACACCTTTTAATTTGCTTATAAAAAAAATACTTTTTTATACAAATTTGTATTTTTAACTAATTATGAATATTTTTTATCAACCATTTAAATAAGCTGCATATCACCTTTGAATAATAAAAACAGAGAAAATATTAAATATGAAAACACCAAATAAGGACATCATATTTCCATTAGAAAATTATAATAAACTTTGTTTTTTAAAAAATATAATTACTAATCCTAATATCATAATTGGAGATTTTACTTATTATGATGATTTTGAGAATGTAAATAATTTTGAAAAAAACGTTAAATATCATTTTGATTTCATTGGAGACAAATTAATAATAGGAAAATTTTGCATGATTGCTTCAAATGTGACATTTATAATGAACGGAGCAAATCATTTAACAAAATCAATAAGTTCGTTTCCTTTTGCTATTTTTGGAGAAGATTGGAAAGATGCAATGGATGGCAAAAATTATCCAACAAAAGGGAATACCGAAATTGGGAATGATGTATGGATTGGATTTAATTCGACAATTATGCCTGGTATCAAAATTGGAGACGGAGCAATAATCGCAACAAATTCAACCGTCACAAAGGATGTAGAACCCTATTCAATTGTTGGAGGAAATCCAGCAAGAGAAATTAAAAAGAGATTTACAAAAAAGCAAATTGAAAAATTACTAGAGGTTAAATGGTGGGATTGGGAAATTGAAAAAATCACAAAGAATGTACAAAATCTTACTGGTGAAAATATAGAAAACCTTATTGTTTAACAATTTAATAAACGAACGAATAACCGTTTAGCATTCCATACGGTTTACATCTTTTTCACATAAGTTTTAGAGCCAAAAAGCTAGGTCTTTCGACTTGGCTTTTATTTTGTTAAACCAAAAGGTCACTACAAAAGTATGCTTAATTTGTAATTAAAGGCAGTTTTAATCAATGGTTAAGCATCTTATTTACAGATATTAATATAACACAATCCATATTACTTTCTTTTATAAATTTTTATTCTTCTTTCACTACAATTTTATTCCCTTTCATTACAATACATAAAAGTTACACAACAAAGTCGTTTTATTTTTGTTTCAAATAAAAAGCCTGCAGAAGCTGAAAAATCATAATAATCAAAAAACGAACAATCAAAAAAGAGGAATATTGGTCAGTGTGGATTAATAATCCTAAAAAAAGCCATTTAAAAAATGAAAGCATACCATTTTGCACGACTTGTTTTATACTTCTTTTCAACCTTTACCATAATAAGTTGTAGTGAAGACGAAGTAATTTACCAAGAACCTTCTAACAAAGTATCATTTGTTAATCAATCACAAACAATTACTCAAGAAATGGAATCTATTTCTATTCCTTTAAAATTCGACCTCAAAGCTATTACCGGTGGATATATAACCATTGAACTAGCTGGTAATGCTGTTTACGGAAATGATTTCACCACCATACCACACGCAGTAAATAATAAATTGAACATTAACCTAGTAAAAAATACTAAAGACACAAGCTTTGTAGTATTGCGTAAAAATATCTTAACAACAGAAAAATTGATCAATTTTAAGTTAAGCAACCCAACCGAGGGTTTTTCATTAGGAAGTAGAATTAACTCTGAAGTAAAACTAACGGCTCAAACGCCTGTAAGTAACAAACTAAATTTTGATACCTCGTCAGGAACTATTTCCGAAGGTAATTCAACAGGAATTATAATTGGATTAAATACAACCTCGACTGTATCTAATGGAAGTCATGCGAAAGTAAAACTTATAGTACCAGAAGGGATTTTGTATGGGACACATTTTTACACTATACCAGTAACAGTTTTAAACGAAATATCTCTAGAATTCAATCAAAATGCCCAAAGTACAAGTTTTAAAATCATACCAATAAATGACAATATAATCTTAGGTGATTATTCAATAGGTTTTGAAATAATTGAGGCTGCAGGAGGTTTTGAGATTGGACCACACAAAGTATTTACAGCAACAATTCTTGAAAATGATAACGCTACGGGAATTATTAATACCATAGCACAATTAAAATCAAAATTTAACAAAAATGGAGATAATTGGTACTTACCAAAAGATTATTTAATTGAAGGGGTTATAACATCGAATGGAAACACCGCTGATAATAAATCGGTATATATTCAGGATTCAACTGGCGGTATTTTAATACAATTTACTACCCCTAACATATTCAGTTTAGGCGATAAAATAAGGCTAAACCTTGCAAGTGCAACTGGAACTTTAATTAATGGTCAAAAAGGTATAAATCAAGTGAATTTAAATGGCTTCGCTAAATATTCTGAAAACGTATTTGTCATACCAGAAATAATTACAATCGCCCAATTTCGATCAGGAAATTATGAAGGTAAAAAGGTGAAAATTGAAAACGTAAAATTCATGAATGCGGATAACAAAGAAACCTTCTATGGAAGTCGTATTATAAGACATGACGCAGATATGGCCGCTGTAATTACATATCAAACAGCTTCATTTTGGAACACAGTGCTTCCTCAAGGAACATTATCTATTACGGGAATTGCTGGAGATTGGGGTGCCCTTCTACCTCAAAAATACAGTCACGATATCAACTACTAACATATTAAAAATTATGAAAAAACAAATAGCTAATTGTTAAGGTTTTGCTTACGATTAGCTATATTTTTATTTAAGTCTGAAAAGATCACTAAAGTTAGTGTTTTCAGACTTAAATAAATTTCACTGATAGGTTCGTTACTAAACAATTAACTTTCATTACTTAAATATGTTTTTTTTTCAATTTTAAAATTAATTTTGATTTTCTAACTTAATTTATAATCGAAATGTTACTTTATCAATGGTTCCAACATGAAACTAGGTTTATTTAATTTACCGTTTAAAGGTTGCGTTATTCTTCTTTTTTTGATCTTTCTATCAAAAAACACCTTTGCTCAAGTAGCAAAATATTCCGATTATCAAGAAAGACTAAGCGCATTGATTAGGGAAACAACAAATAATCCTGAAAAGGGTATAAAAACTTCTGATTCACTCCTCATTATTGCAAAAAACATAAATGATATAAATAATTACGCCATCACAATGCTTGCAAAAGGTGCGGCACTTTCTTTCATGGGCAATAACAGTGAAGCACTTAAAATAGAAATGAAGGCATATGTTATTTTTGATTCAATAAACGACGTTACAGGAAAGGCCTTAAGCTTACTCAATATAGCTTATGTACAAATGCATCTTAAAAAATATAGAAAAGCACAAGATTATTTACTTCAAGCTTTAAATATTACTGATAAAGACAATAGCAAGCTATTAACAAATATCTATGCAAATTTAGCAAGTTCTTCCGTTGAGTTGAAACAATACAATGAAGGGATCAAGTATTATCAAATGGCATTATCTCATTTCAAAAAAATCGGAAACTATTATGGTGTCTCTATTACATACCATGGAATTTCTATTGCCTATCGAAAACTAAAAGACAATGCCCTTGGTAAAAAATATGGACTCTTAGCCCTAGCCTATCAAAAGAAAACCAATTCCGATTACGCACTCTCAATGATTGCTTTGAATTTAGGTGATATATACCTTGAGCAAGGTCAATTAGATTCTTCAAAAAATTATTTAGACATTGGTGGTAAGGCGTCTAAAAAAATAAATTATCCATATCATAAGGAAAATTATTATGAAAATATGGCTAAGTGGTACCAACTCAAAAAAGATTACAAAAATGCATTTGAATATTACAAAAAATTTTCGGTGATCAAGGACTCCATATATTCCTTTGAAAATGAAAAGGCCAGCAGTGAAATCGAAGAAAAATTCCAGAATGAATTAAAAACCAATGAGATTAAATTATTAAAAACTCAAAAAGAATTGGCCATTGCTGAAGTTGAAAAAAATAGATTCTGGGCACTTATTTTAATTTTAGTAACCATTTTATGTATGACTACCATTGTCGTTTTATATCAAAATTATAAAGGGAATAAAAAATCCCATGAGTTGCTAAAGTTAGAAAAAGTACAGCTAGCCGAAAGAAACCAGCTTCTTGAAAGTGAAAACATCTTGGTGCAATTTGAAACATTGAGAACCCAAGTAAGTCCCCATTTTTTATTTAATTCTTTGAATGCACTAACGTCATTGATTAAAACTGATAAAGAGAAAGCATTACGGTTTACTAAAGAATTTTCTAAAATTTTTAGAAACACATTAGAATTAAAAAAGAAAAATCTTACTACTTTAAAAGAAGAGCTAGAACATGTGAATGCTTATTTATATCTCCAAAAAATGAGATTTGACTCCAATCTAAACACAAACATCAATATTGATTCGGAATTTTTTTATGATTATCTACCTCCTTTTTCTTTACAAATGGTCATTGAGAATGCGATTAAGCATAATATTATTACAATTGAATCGCCTTTAAAAATAGAAATAAAAACCAAAGATTCTTTTTTGGTTGTTACCAACAATCTTCAACCTAGGCAAATTACCGAAGATTCTACCAAAACAGGTGTAAAAAATATTATATCACGTTACAAATACATTTCGGAGTTAGAACCAACATTCGAGGTTATTGATAACCTTTTTTATGTAAAACTCCCCCTAATAAAAGAAGAATCATGAAGGCTGTAATCATTGAAGACGAAAAATTAGCATCAGACTATTTAGAAACCTTACTTCAAAAGAATAGTTTTAACATAGATGTTATAAAAATTATTGATAATGTAAAAGATGCCATCCAATGGCTTTCACAACACACCGTAGATATCATTTTCCTAGACATCCATTTAGGTGATGATACTAGCTTTTCTATTTTTGAAAAACTACACATTAACACGCCTATCATTTTCACAACAGCCTATAATGAATACGCAATAAAAGCTTTTAAACTTAACAGTATTGATTATTTGCTAAAGCCAATAGATGAAGACGAATTGAGAGCTTCAATTGATAAATTGAAAAAAAGAATTTTAAACTCCAATCCATTTGACATGCAGAAACTTTTGGAGGTTATGCAACAAAAGGAAGATTATCAGGAGCGCTTCATGGTCGTTAGTGGACAAAAAATAAAAAGTATTCTTATTGATCAAGTGGCATATTTTTTGTCTGAAGGACGCTATATAAAATTAGTAACTAATAACAATGAAAAATACCTCTTGGACCAATCATTGGAAAACCTAGAAAACAAGTTAAATCCTAATTATTTTTATCGTGTAAATAGACAAGTCATAGTAAGTTTTACTAGCATTCAACAGATGATTGTTTGGTCTAAAAGTCGTGTGAAATTAGAATTAAATCCTATAACCGAGTTTGATGTTATTGTCAGTATTGATAAATCCGGTGAGTTTAAAAAATGGCTTAATCGATAAATACCACCATAATTATCTATAACAAATAAAGACTGAAAAATCAGTATTCTTCACATTTATAGCACTTGTATAACAAAATTTATTCCTTTCATTACATTCAGTAATATTGGATATCTAAATCCAATATATTACTCAATTTCACAATACATAAAACTCTAGCTATTGCTTGGGTTTTCTTAGTATCTCTTTGTGATGCTATTCACAATTATTTAAGTTTGTCTCAAAATTCATGAGCGCTATCATACAATCATGTATTAATTGAGCCGTTTAGGATTTTTTCTTATCCATAATAATAAGGCATTTTGGGTAGATTTAATCTTAAGTTTACGAATGATATTGGAGCGGTGTTTTTCTACAGTTCTTTTGGAAATGAAAAGATGGTCTCCTATTTGAGAGGATGACCAGTCTTTTGCTAGGTAACGTAAAATTTTAAGTTCTGTAGGTGTTAATTTTTCAATAGCATTATCGTCACCAGATATATAAATTTCTTCATTGAGATTTTTACTGGTATAGGTATTCCCACTTTTTACAGCACTTATGCAAGTTTCTATTTCGCTTAAAGCATCGTCCTTTAAAATATAACCGCTAATGGTTGTACCTATTTGTTTAATTATGGCTTCCTCTTTATGAAGTGTTAGAATAATAATTTTAGTAGATATTTTGTGCTTTTTACACAGTTTAGCTATTTCTAATCCATTCAATTTTGGCATATCAAAATCCAAAATCGCAATATCTGGTTGTTGTTTTAAAATGGCATTATAAGCGCTATTACCATCGTTTGCCGTGTCTAGAATAATAAAATCTTTGGTCTTAAGAAAATGTGCTGTACCATTTAATAGCAAAGGGTGATCGTCTGCTAGAATTAGTGTTGTTTTTTTCATGCCGTAGGTACAGTTATTGTTATAATGGTTCCTTTTTGGGGTGCAGAAGAGATTTCTAATTGTGCATCAATATATTGAGTACGTTCTTTTAAGGTTTTTAAACCCAGACTTAATATGCTATTCTCATAGGTCTTAGGATCAAACCCTTTTCCATTATCCTTTAATATAAAATAAATATACTTTTGACTTTTTGTAACTTGTAAATTACAAGCTGTAGCGTCTGCATGTTTTACAACATTAGAGATACTCTCTTGTATCATTCTAAAAATAAAAATTTCTTTTTCCTTGGGAATAACACCTTGTATTTCATCTATCTCGGCAGAGAAAAAAGTAGGAGCATTTTTTTGAAAAGCATCAATAACATTATGTAGAGATTGCGTAAGCCCTAATTGCTCAAATTGAAAAGGGTGTAAATTATGAGACATATTACGCACCTCATTAATAGTATCTTCAACAAGTGTAAGATCATTTTTTTGTATGCCTTGTTTCATGAGTATGGTATTTTTAAGAAGCAATAATTTTTGCCCAATACTATCATGAAGTTCCTTTGCAATACGGGAGCGGTCATTTTCTTGTGTATTAATCAATTGAGTCGCAAATTGTTCTTTAAGTTTATGTCGTTTTTTGAGTTGGAGAACGTACCAATAGCCCAAAAGCCCTAATAATAAGGTTAGCATAAGATAAAACCAAACTGATTTATAGAAAAAGTCTTTAGCTCTAATTTTTAAGTAGAGCGATTCACCAATTTTTTGCTGTGTAGCATCTACGGCTTCTATTTCGAGGATGTAATCTCCAGAGGCAAGGTTTATAAGGTTTACTTCGTTCTTTTTGGTTAATAAACTCCATGCTTGCTTGTTAAGTCTATATCTGTAACTTATTGATTCATTAATAAAAACTCCAAATAAACCAAATTGCACCATTAGGTTACGGTTTTCTTCGGGTAAGTTTATTTTTGAGATCTTACTTAATTTTTCAGAGCTCAGCTCTAATATTTGAGTTTTAGTCTCTTTGTTGTAATATCTTAGAGCGGAAAATTTTAAGGTGGCATTAATAGCTGTTTTACTGAGGGAATCGGGGTGAAAATAGTTTAACCCTTTTAAGGTTCCTACCAAAAAATACCCATCTTCAGTTATTGCAGCACTATACCGATTACTTTCATTATAACTCATCCCATCATTTTCACCATAACGTGTGGTACTTTTGTTTTTTGGATTAAATACCACTATTCCCGAAAAGGTGTTTAGCCATATACGTTTCTGCTTGTCTAATAAGAAGCTGGCTATACTAGCTTGTAGGTCGTCTTGGTATAGTAATTCAAAACTTTTAGTTATTGGATTAAAATGATACAGTTTTCCAGAACGACTTCCCACGAGTAGTCCATAAGGATCTGTATAATCAATAGAAAGCAGGAAATTATCGTCTGCATTATCATTAATTTTATAAACGATAGCTTGTTGGGCTTCATAAACTAATAAACCGGACCCTGTAGCGCCATAAATAATGTCATCTTTTTTAACTATGTGTTGCACATCTAAAGTATCAGTATCTGCCAAAACAGTATGTGTTCCAGTAGCCTTATCAAACTTCATTAATTTATAAGCATAGGTTCCGTAGTATATCGAAGTACTATCTTCTACCATTGTAGCCACAGGATAATGAATATAACTTTTTAACGTTCGATACTTATCGTTTACGTGAACGATCCCCTTGTTATAAGAGCTCCAATAACCTTCCGATGTCTTGAAAAACCCTCTATTCTGATCAGGAGAATAGGACACGCCTTTTAAGGTTACGTCATAATTAAACGCTTCTTTTGTTTTAAGATTTATTTTAAACCAACCTTTATTTTCTGTAGCCACTAGTGCTTCTTCCTTACCTAAAGGTAAAATACCACGTATGGAATAATTATTTAGGAAAATAGAAAAATTAGGACTTTCAAAAATAATATGATGCAGCTTACCTTCGTTAGCAATAAAAACTTCTTTTTCAAAATTTCTTGAAGCAGTATGTGGGATATTTGTAAGCTTTAGATCATAGCTAAAATCAGGGCGATCCAAATCTTTAAGGTATCGTAAAATACGTAAACCATTCTTTCTAAGCTCTATTTTAAGCGTATTCCCCTTAGAGTCGTTACGAATAGTATTATTTACTAGCGCAAATACACTCTCATTAAATACGGTATTAAAAATATCGGTTTTATGCCATGTTCTTAGATCTGGATCGTATTGGTAGTAATCGTTTTTTCCAACAAAAAAATTTGCATATACATGCCCTTTGTGTTTAAACATCGAGCCTATGGTTAATTTATAATCAATTAATGATGGGTCTACCCCAAGTGCTTTACTTTCTAAAACACTTTTAAATGTTCCGTCACTATCAAAGGTAAGTACTCCTGAACGATCATTCACAATAAAATGGTCATCAAACGCTGCGAGACTTGTAACATAGATATGTTTTCTATTAGGTATCGTACTTAATTTCGTTATTTTTAAATCATTACTTAATTTAAGTATAAAATTGTTTTCATTATTACTAATAAAAATCAAAAACGCTTCCTTGTATGGAAAGAATGATAGTTGAAAAAAACCAAAATTTTTAAGTTGAGGAAGAGGTATTGGAGTAAATATTAGCGTTCTAGGGTTTAGAAGGTATAATTTTGAATTTTCTTTGGCTTCAAAAAAAACATAAAACAGTCCATCCGCTCTTTTTTTTATATAAGTATTTTCAAATAAAACACCCTCGATGTTTGGCAGTGCAATATCTTGAAATAAACTGCCGTTAAAACGTTGTATAGCAGCCTTACTAACATTTAACTTAAATTCATTAGGGTCTGGTGATATTCCACTTATCCATAGCCAGTCTTGATCATCAAATACCACCGATTGAATATCTACAATTTTAAAACCATCTTGAGCCGTATATACGTTATGATTTTGTGGAGTGTTTTTTATAATGCTACTTTGAGCATTTACCTCTGGTAAAAGAAAAGATAAACAAAATATAATATATGAAATATAAGCTCTTCTCAAGTGGTTAGATTTGTTATGGGCACACAAAAATAACTAACTTTTCTAATATGAGACTATGGCTTTATTGTTTTTCATTTTAAACGATTATATCTGGATTTTTATCTTACTTGTTTGTAAAAACACCCTTTCCTTATTAAGTGCACTTAATTCACTATTTTAGCTTGTAATCAAATATTTCTTCTCAAAGTATTGGGCAGATAAAGAAAAAATAGCTTTGCATATTAATAAATATCACCCTTTTTTATACCCAACTTTTTTATTTTAGAATTCAAAGTAGACGTTGGTATTTTTAATATTTCAGAAGCTCCACCTTCACCATAAACTTTGCCTTTACATAATTTTAAAACAGATAATATATAATCGCGTTCCATGTCTGCAAGCGGTTTTAATTCATTAGATGCACTATTACTATTTTTAATATTTATAGTGTTAAGAGGTTTGTGTAACTCATTTATAGTACTGCCTTTTGCTAATAAAACACTTCTTTCTATGTAGTTCTCTAACTCCCGAATGTTTCCTGGCCAAGAATAATCTATCATTTTTTGGAGCACAAAATGGGATACATCCATTTTCACATTGGAAAATTTAGCGATAAAATAGTCGACTAAAACAGGGATATCATCTTTTCTATCTCTTAATGAAGGTGTGTTAATCGGAAAAACATGTAATCTATAATAAAGATCCAGCCTAAACTTCCCTGCTTCAACCGCTTCTTCTAAATTTTTATTAGTTGCAGCAATGACTCTCACATCTATGGAAATGGTTTTATTGGTACCTATACGTTCAATTTCCTTTTCTTGTAAAACCCGTAAAAGTTTCACCTGCATTTCTAAGGGCATTTCTCCTATTTCATCTAAAAAAATAGTACCTCCATTTGCTTGTTCAAATTTACCAATTCGAGTTTCTGTAGCTCCTGTAAACGCACCTTTGTCATGACCAAATAAAGTAGACTCGATTAAATTTTCTGGTATGGCGCCACAATTGATTACTACAAACGGTTTGTTTGAACGGGGTGAAAATTCGTGGATGCTTTTTGCAAATAATTCTTTCCCTGTTCCACTTTCACCCATAATTAACACTGAAGTTGTCATGGGAGCCACTCGTTTTATATCATCAAAGATGTTAAGTAGCTGAAAGCTATTTCCTATTATTTTTTTAAAACCTATGTATTGCTCAGTAGACGTGATTGGTA
This sequence comes from Mariniflexile litorale, assembly GCF_031128465.2. Classification (GTDB taxonomy): domain Bacteria; phylum Bacteroidota; class Bacteroidia; order Flavobacteriales; family Flavobacteriaceae; genus Mariniflexile; species Mariniflexile litorale. The sequence goes on from NZ_CP155618.1 coordinate 76,256, forward strand.
TTTTAGGCTGTATTGTTGTTTCTATATTTTGTGTTTCTGATTCTAATAAGGGCGACAGTATTTTTATAAAAATAGTACTGAATTTTTGAATTACATCTAATTGTGTTCTTAGAAAAACTTCATTTTTCCTATTGTAAAAAGAAAGGTTGAGTTTTAAGTTTTCTCCAAAATCAAAAGAAACAAACATACTAGATTGTGCCTGAAAGCAGTTCGCTATAAGCTTTTCAAACGGATACTTAACCTGTAACTCTTCAAATTGGGCATTGTTAAAAATCTCTGACACATCTTCAAACATTCCTTCTGCTTGTATTTTTTTAAGGGTAGTTATGTCTTCTCGTGATATGTTAGAAAATTCTTGAAGACCAATAATTTGGTAATCTTGAAGACCAATTCTATTAAAACCTAAGGATAAGTTTATATGGTCACCTTTTAGACCCATCTGTAAATAATCGAAAGGAATATTTGTTTGAAATGCTTTAGCAATTTCAGTGAATGTATCTTCCCATTTTGGATGTTTAGGAATTCTATTCAGTTTTTCAATGAGTTGTTGTTCTAACTGAGAGTTAAAATTAAGATTATGCTCAACATGGTATGATGCAATTTCTAAAGTAATAAGAAGGTCTTTTTCTCTAAAGGGTTTTACTAAAAACCCATAGGGTTTGGTCGCTTTAGCTTCGTCTAATATTGTTTTATTAGAATAAGCTGAAAGGTATATGAAAGGAATACCCATTACCTGAAGTTTTTTCGCTAAATCAATACCCGTCAATTTCCCCTTTAAATGAATATCCAATAATACCATATAGGGCATTTGTTTATCAATAAGCTGAAGGGCTTCATTAACAGAAGATGCTATCCCAATAATATTATAATTTTGATTTTTTAAAAAGCATGCCAAGTCATTGGCTACAATAAATTCATCTTCTACAATTAATATGTTTTTGTTCATTATGCTTTTGATATTAAAAATTTTGAGTATAAATATCAGAAAATGTCTTGTTTACAAATACTATTTCGATTAAGGTTCCTTCTTTATTTTTTATCTTAAAATCCCCATCTAGTTGATTAGTAAGCCCTTTAATTAAAGTCATTCCTAATGAAGACGACGTATGCCATGAAAATGAATCTGGAATACCAACACCATTGTCTTTAATGGATATAAAATAATTGTTTATTTGTTTTTTCATTATTACGGTAATCATTCCTTTTTCTTGATTTGGGAAAGCATATTTTATGGCATTTGTAATCGCTTCGTTTAAAATTAAACCCACAGGAATCGATTGATTTTCTTGTAACATAATATGTTCTATCTCTAACTTAAAATCAATATTAGAATTCATATCTAAACTATCTTTTAAATAGCCTATTAAATCTTTTATATAAGAATTCATATCAATAAGTGTGGCATTCTCTGTTTTATAAAGTTTTTGATGAATTAAAGAAATAGCAAATAATCGATGTTGGCTATTTTTTATAGCTGAAAATGCTTCTGGATTTTTAATATAATTAGATTGTGTATTAAGTAGACTCATAACTATTTGAAGGTTGTTCTTAACACGATGGTGAATTTCTTTTAGAAGCCACTCCTTTTCCTTCAACAGTTCTTGAAGCGATGTATTTTGTTGTGCGATCTCTCCTTTTTGACTTACAAGTAAACGATTTGTTCGTTGTTTACTATTATAACTTCGATACAGCAAAAGGCTAACTATAAAAAAAAGAATTAATCCTCCAAATACAAAATTTTTCAAAATGGTTGTTTTTGCTAATTTACTATTCTGAATTAAATTTTCATTTTTTAAAGATTGGATATCATGTTCTTTTTTTACGGTTTCATACTGAATTTGTAATTCTTCAATTTGTCTACTTTTTGTTTCATTAAAAATGGAATCATTTAATTCCTTATATCTTTGATAATATTTTATGGCAGATTTATAATTTCCTAAAGCGGAATCTGTTTTAAACAACATTAAGTTTGCTTTTACTTTATTAGAAACACTAGAAGTTCCTGCTGGAAATTCTAAAGATTTTAAAAGAAGTACTTTAGCCTTAGTATAGTATTCTTGCTCTACATAGAATGTGCCTATTTTAAGATATGCTAATGAAACATGTCTGGGCACAGGGGTGTTTTCAGAGTCTTTTTGATAAAGTGCTATCATATTAGCAAAATGTTTTTCTGCTAATTTTTTATTTCCCACTGCATCGTAAACATAACCTTTAGCTTCTTCTATGGTAGGTTGATTTGATGATGCATCTAAAGGAGCAACGCTTAAAATGAGATCTAAAGCTTCTTGTTTTCTATTTAAAATGAGTAATTCTTTACTTGCAATATTGATAATGTGATATAACAATGTTCTGTCTTCAGGACTTTTTATTTTAATAGCCTTATGATACCATTCTAAACTTTTTTCATGATTGCCTATGGCGCTATAATTTTCGCCTACAAAATGATAATATAATTGGGCATTTAAAGTATCCTTTGTGCTTTCCATGCTTTTAACACACTCAAGCGAATAATAAAGACTTTTCTCCAAATTGCCTTGAATATTTTGAACTAACTGTAGTAAATGATAGGTGTGGTGTAGATTTCGGTAATTGACAGATTTATATAATGCTAAAGCTTCTAACAATTTGTTGTTAGCTAATATTAACTTTCCGTCGTTTAAATAACAATGCGCCATATGATTCAAAACATCTGCTTGATTTTTTTTTGAATCTAGTTTTGAATAGATACTTAAGGACTTATTAAATATTTCATTTATTTCTTCGTAACTCTTTATTTTATTTTCTTTAAGAAATAAAGCATTACCCAGTTCCATCAAAGTATTTGCTTCACTCCATTGGTCATTTGTTTTATTAAAATAATTAATAACACGGGTATAATTTTCAATTCCTTTAGGATAATCATTTTCTTTAAATGCCAGTTTTGCTAGATAATGCAGGCTTTTATTTTCTAAATATTTATTATTACTAGATTGAGAAAGTTTTAAAGATTTTTCAAAATAATAGAACGCACTATCAGCACTTTCGGATTTATTTAAATAGCCACTTCCAATATTTAATAAAGAATCTATTGTAGATTCTAATAGCCCTGTATCAAATTTTTTTAAATCTACATTTTTAGAAGTTTCTTGTTGTTGTTTTTTACAAGCAACAATAAGAAAGAAAATTAAAACTACTTTTTTCACATTCATTATGTAGTATATGACCTATGGATTCTCTTGTAAAGTTAATTAAAAAACACAAGGGATTTAATACCATATGTATGTTGTATTCAAAATTGCTGCCATGATCTAAATTACTAAAAAACAGCATTTTGTGTTTTTAAACTTTTGGCTTATTGCGCTATGTAACAAAACGTATCACAAATTAGCGATATATCACCAATAAACAATAACACTCAAAACAATAAAATATTGATTTTCAATAACTTGAAACAAAGGAACATCATTTGTTAAGCCTCAAATAACTCTACTAAATTTATTTCTTGTTCTAGTTCAATGCGTATATGTTTAATTAGAGTCAATTTTGAAATATAAAAATGAACAATAATTCACAATATAAAATTAAAATTATGGGAAAATTAAAATTAAAAGACGGAACAGAAATTTATTACAAAGATTGGGGCACAGGACAACCTCTTGTTTTTCATCATGGATGGCCACTATCAAGCGATGACTGGGATTTACAAATGATATTTTTTGTGAATCAAGGTTACAGAGTTATTGCGCATGATCGTAGAGGTCATGGTCGCTCCACCCAAACAGCCATTGGAAATGACATGGATACCTATGCTTCTGATGTTGCTGAAATTGCTGAAGCACTCGATTTAAAAAATGCTATACACATTGGGCATTCCACAGGTGGTGGTGAAGTCATTCGGTATGCTGCTAAATTTGGAAAAGGTCGTATTGCCAAAGCGGTGCTAATAAGTGCTGTTACACCTATCATGGTTAAAACAGATCATTATCCAGATGGCGTTCCTATGCAAGTATTTGATGAAATCCGCTTAAATACGGCTACAAATCGTACTCAGTATTTTCGAGACTTTACAACTCCGTTCTTTGGGTATAATCGCAAAGGCGCAAAAGTATCTCAAGCCGTTATGGATAATTGGTGGCGTCAAGGTATGATGGGTGGCATCAAAGCACATTATGATTGTATCAAAGCCTTTTCTGAAACAGATTTCACAGAAGATTTAAAAAGTGTGGATATTCCTGTATTGGTTATGCATGGAGATGATGATCAAATAGTGCCTATTGCATCAACCGCCGAAATTGCTGTAAAGCTTTTAAAAAACGGAAAACTCATTTCATATCCTGGCTTTCCTCATGGTATGCCAACAACGGAAGCTGACACTATAAATAAAGATTTATTAGACTTTATAAAATCTTAATAGTAAGAAAAGAATTTGGTGACTTTTGAATAAATAAAGTAAAATGGAATTATCTTTTAACTGGTGGGTTATTGATAATTCCATTTTCAATTAATTATTTAATAATTTCTATAGATTTAGAGACAAGTATTGGAGGGTAGGTTTCTATCATTTTTATTATTTCTAATTTTATTTTATTCCCCTCCTCTACCTTAACAAAATTACCATTTGGAATACTAATAACAGTAGTGTAAACATTATTTTTTGAATCTTTTAAATATAAAGTCTGCCCATCTTTGCCTTGTTCAATTTTTGTAATCGTGTATTTATTAGTTTCTTCCATAGTTTTACAACCTAAAAAAAGAGTGATGATGATAATGGTTATTACTGCTTTCATTGTGTTTTTTTTTGAGTAAAAGTAAACATCGCACATTATTTATTATAATTTAGTAGGAGAATATTTTTTTGTAAAAAGAACATGTAATTTTTTAAACGTATGCATTCAACCATAGACCATAATATATCAAAATTTGTTTCATTTACAGATGAAGAATTAAACATATTTCATGAGCTATTAACTATAAAAACAGTTTCTAAAAAAGAATACTTGTTACAAGAAGGTGATATTTGCGAGTTTGAAGCTTTTGTAATACAAGGATGTTTAAGAAAATATTATATCAATGAAAATGGTGCTGAAGTGATTGTCCAATTCGCTATTGAAGACAGTTGGACAAGTGATATCGCTAGTTTTTCAGATCATAAACCCAGCCATTTCTTTATTGAAGCATTAGAAAATTGTAAACTTTTAATTTTAACACCTACTAGTAAAGAAAAATTACTTTCAAGTGTTCCTAAATTCGAGCGTGTTTTTCGAATTTTAGTACAACGTCATCTATCTGTTACACAAGATCGTTTGGTAAATACAATTGCCAAAACAGCTCCCGAGAAATATCTTGATTTTTTAGAACATTATCCTACGATTCCCCAAAGAGTTGCCCAACATTACATTGCTTCCTATTTAGGTATTTCTGCCGAATTTTTAAGTAAAGTTAGAAAACGACTTGCTAAACCTAATAATTAGGTAAAAACACTTACCAAACTTCTTCAGTTCCTATTTCTCTAAATATCGCTGTTTCTCTAAAACATTAACGACATACCAATAATACAACACACTCAAAAACACATAAATAACTGTAATTCAAAACAATGAACTAATGGCATTTCTTTTGAATGTTTTATGATGTTGTGAAAGTAGGAAGGTAAATTCCTTAATAATTCACAAGGTTCTAAAACATGAATGCTAGTAAGAAAGTTTATTTTATAACGGGTGCTTTTGTTAATAGTACGAGTTGGGATCTATGGAAAGCCTACTTTGAATCGAAAGGATACTATGTTGTAATTCCAATTTGGCCTACTAAAGAAGGAACAACAAAAATATTAAAAGATAAACATCCTGATTCCATTTTAGGGACACTCACACTACATGAACTCTTTACTTTTTATTCAGAATTAATTAAACAAGAAAAGGAAAAACCAATAGCTATAGGTCATTCGGTAGGCGGCTTAATTGTTCAGATATTACTTCAAGAAAATCTTTTATCTCTGGGAGTTGCTATTCATTCCGCTGCTCCAAAAGGAGTCATCAGTTTCCAGTTTTCTTTTTTCAAATCACTTTGGAAACCTTTTGGAATGTTTAAATCAAAAAACACGCCCCATTTAATGTCTTTAGAAGAATGGCAATATGCATTTACGAATAACATGAGTTTATATGATCAAAAAGAGACTTACGAAAAATTCCTAATTCCTGAATCAAGAAGAATTATTAGAGGACTCTTTACAAACGCTGCTAAAGTTAAGTTTAATAAAAAAATGCAGCCTTTGCTTTTCGTTGCTGGTAGTCATGACAACTTAATGCCTGCTAACTTAAATTTTCTGAACTACAAAAAATATAAAAATTCAATATCTGTAACCGATTATAAGGAATTTGAAGGAATCAATCATTTTGTTTTGGGAGGAAAACATTGGGAACAAACGGCTAATTATATAATCAATTGGGTAAAACAACATGAGAATTAATTAAAAAAACAGAAGCTATGTTTTCTTGTCCTAGTTCAATGTACAGCTTTTGTATAAATAGCAATTTTGTAATGTAATAATTAAGTAATCAAATATTAATTAAATAAAATTTAAAATTATGGCAACTACAAAATGGACAATTGATCCAACACACTCAGAAATTGGTTTTAAAGTAAAACACATGATGTTTACTAACGTTTCAGGAAAGTTTCAAGAATTTGAAGCATCTGCTGAAACCGAAGATGGTTTTTTTACAAACACAAACTTTGAATTTACTGCTAAGTCTAATTCTATATCTACAGGGAATGCAGATAGAGATAAGCATTTAGTAAGTGGTGATTTCTTTGATGTTGAAAATCATCCAACAATAAGTTTTAAATCAAAATCTTACACTAAAATATCTGAAGGAGCGTATAAACTCATAGGAGATTTAACGCTACGAGGTGTTACAAACTCAGTAACTCTAGATGTTGAATTTCATGGTACTGCCAAAGACCCATGGGGAAATGAAAAAGCTGGATTTGGGATAAATGGAAAAATAAACCGAAAAGATTGGGGATTAAACTGGAATTCTGCACTTGAAGCTGGTGGCGTTTTAGTTGGTGAAGAAATTAAATTAAACATAGAACTACAGTTCGTAAAACAATAATAATTAATCAATCTATTAACAATTAAAATTAAACATTATGAAAACATTATTTTCAACACTCATCATTGCTTTTATAAGCACATTAGGATTTGCTCAAAAACCAAGTTCAGAACTTTTAAATCCAACAAACCATGCATTGGTTTTAATTGATCATGAAGGTCAAATGGCGTTTGCAACCTCAAGTATTTCAATTACAGAGCTTAGAAACAATACAGCCATAGTAGCTGGTGCATCAAAAATATTTAATATACCTACTGTGGTAACAACGGTGGCAGAAGAATCTTTTAGTGGGCCTGTCTTTCCAGAAATTGAAGAATTTTATCCACAAGCAACGTCTAATTACATAGATAGAACAACGATGAATACATGGGAAGATGTAAATGCCTATAAAGCAATCACAGGAAAAGGTAAAAAGAAACTAGTTCTGGCAGGCTTATGGACGAGTGTATGTATTGTTGGTCCAGCACTATCTGCAAAAGCTGAAGGCTATGATGTGTATGTGATTACGGATGCTAGTGGTGATGTTTCTAAAGAAGCGCATGAACAAGCTGTTTCAAGAATGATACAAGCCGGTGTAAAACCAATGACCTCCATGCAATATCTTTTAGAATTACAAAGAGATTGGGCACGAAGTGAGACTTATGTACCAGTAACCAATTTAGTTAAAAAGTATGGTGGTGCTTATGGCTTTGGAATTGTTTATGCTCATAAAATGTTAAAACATTAATTAATAATAGCCTTATGAAAATAAGGCTATTTTTTTCTACACTCATGAAAACACTATCTAAAATAATAATGCTATTTTTTCTTGTCGGTTTTATGGCTTGTAAAAATAAAACAGAACAATCTCTGGAGGCTCCTGCAGACTTAATAGTTTATAATGCGAAAGTAACTCTAGAAAAAGAAGGCGATTTTGCTGAAGCCTTTGCTGTAAAAGACGGAAATTTCTATAAAATTGGAAATTCAGATGACATACTAAAACTTAGAGGAGAAAATACGCAAGTCGTTGATGCTAAAGGCAAAACAGTTATTCCTGGACTTAATGATTCCCATACGCATTTAATTAGAGAAGGATTGAATTACAATTCTGAATTGCGATGGGATGGTGTAACAACCATACCAGAAGCTTTAAAAATGCTAAAAGAACAATCCGAAAGAACTCCAGAAGGACAATGGGTTCGTGTTATTGGAGGTTGGGGTGAATTTCAATTTAAAGAAAGACGCTTACCAACTCTTGAAGAAATTAACGCAGCTGTACCAGACAAACCAGTATACATTATGTATTTGTACTCTCTAGGGTATTTAAACCAAAAAGGCATTGAAACCTTGGGTTATAACGCTTCAACAAAATATCCGGGAGGTGAAATTGAATTTAAAAATGGAAAACCAACTGGATTGCTTGTTGCAAAACCAAGTGCGCTCATACTTTATAAAACCCTCACAAAGCTTCCAAAACTGTCTTATGAAGAGCAGTTGAATTCAACACTTCATTATTACAGAGAATTAAACCGATTAGGTGTTACAAGTGCTATTGATGCTGGTGGAGGTGGTCAATATTATCCTAACAATTACAGTGTTTCAAAAGAACTAGCTGAACAAGGAAAACTCAATGTAAGAACATCCTATTATCTGTTTGCTGTTGATAAAGGAACTGAAAAGGAGTTTTTTAACACCTGGGTAAATCAACTAAAATCTGGTGCTAATGATGATATGTTTAAACCTAACGGCTATACCTATGAAGGTGCTGGAGAAAACTTAACATGGGAAGCTGCCGATTTTGAAAACTTTTTGGAACCCAGACCTGAATTGCACGATGTCATGGAAAGTGAATTGGATTCCATAGTGACCATCATTGCTAAAAATCAAGCACCTTTTAGAATTCATGCAACGTATAACGAATCTATTGAACGTTTTTTAAATGTCTTTGAAAATGTTGATAAAAAATACCCGTTTTTAAATAAAGTACGATGGATTATAGATCATGCTGAAACTATAAACGATGCCAATCTTCAACGCATAAAACGTTTGGGTGGTGGTATTGCTGTGCAAGACAGAATGCTTTTTCAAGGGGAATACTTTGTAGATCGTTATGGGGCTGAAGCTGCAAAACACACGCCTCCTATTGCAAAAATTATAGATATGGGAATCCCTCTTGGTTTTGGTACCGATGGAACCCGAGTAGCTAGTTACAACCCTATGCTAACGCTATACTGGGCTATTTCGGGGAAAACATGGGGAGGTTTTCAATTGTACGATAACAATAATAAAATTTCAAGGTATAAAGCTCTTGAAGTTTTTACTAGCGGAAGTGCTTGGTTTTCTAATGAAGAAACGGTAAAAGGTTTTATTAAAAAAGGGATGTATGCAGATTTTGCAATTCTTTCAGATGATTATTTCACGATGCCAGAAGAGGCTATTAAAAATTTAACCTCCCATTTAACGGTAGTGAATGGTAAAGTGGTATATGCTGCAAACGATTTTAAGTCTCTAGACCCTGCTATACCCGAAGTAATTCCTAGTTGGTCTCCTGTTAAATATTTTGGTGGTTATCAAAATAACAAATAAACCATGAGAAGTTACGATACGCTAACGGAAGCCATAAATTCAAAGCAAACAGAGGGTTATACTTTTGATTTTAACTTGAAAAGTTCCATATTGGAATGCAAAACTTTAAATAAAACATTTAAACCTAATGAGTTTAATGTCGATGTATTTTATCGATTTGAAGGCGATTCAAATCCTGATGATTCTTCTATCCTTTATGCCATTCAAACAGCATGTGGCATTAAAGGTTTATTGGTTGATGCCTATGGTGTTTATAGTGATTCTTTAACTGCTGAAATGATTCAAAAACTAAAAATTAGTCACTAATTTTTATCAAAACAATAGTTATGAAACAGTTTTTAAAAAAAATGACCACAACCGCTTTAGAAGGAAAACAAGTTCATGCAGCACTTCTGTTTTTTAGGATAATAGTGTCGCTAGAACTTATTATTGTACATGGTTTTAAAAAAATTGGAATTGGCGTTGAAGTATCAGAAATGGTGCCTAATCCTTTAGGTTTACCAGAAGGAATCAATGAGTTTCTAGCCATAAGTGCCAATATAGGGTTTCCTGTTTTTATCATTCTAGGGGTATTTACGCGGTTATCCGTACTGCCCATTTTGGCAGTAACGCTTACGGGCTATTTTATCCTTCATGCTCATGACGCTTTATTGATTAAAGATGTGCCATTTATGTACTCCGTTTTCTTTCTATTTATACTAATAATAGGACCTGGTAAATATTCCATTGATGCTTTCATCCATAAAAAAATATCACCATGAAAACACAATTAATTTTAATTCTAACGGCCATAATAGCGGGTGCTGTTTTACCATTTCAAGCCGTATTAAACATTCAACTTGGCAAAACCGTACATCAACCCGTTTTTGCTGCATTTGCATCTTTTGTAATAGGTTCTATTGGGTTGCTAATCTATTTAGTAATTATAAAATTTGATTTCTCAACAATTTCACAAGTAAAAAACGCCTCATCGGTGGTGTGGTTAGCGGGTCTTTTAGGAGCGTTTTATGTAGCTGCAGTCATAGTTTTAGCTCCTAAACTGGGCACTGCTTTAACTTTTGGTTTGGTCGTTGCAGGACAAATGACAGTATCTTTAATTTTAGATCATCATGGGTTTTTGGGGTTACCAATAAAGGAAATTAATTGGCAAAGAGTAGCAGGTGTTATTTTACTATTAATAGGAGTCGTTATCATTCGGAAATATTGATATCATGAAATCGGGAATGGTTTTCTACTTGACGTTTATCATAGCTTTAAGCTATAATTCTGGTTTTTCACAAGATGATAAAGCATTAGAATTTCATCTGCTTGGACAAGATGATGACGGGTCTTTTTTAAGTGAGCAGAAACATAAGTCCGCTTACGAAAGTTTCAAATGGATAGATTTAGGAGATGAAAACTCTTTATCATTTGGTGGTGGCTATCGTTTTCAAATAGAAAATTTTGTGAATCAAGATTTTTCAAACCAAGATAATGAAGATAATATCTGGTATTTAAACCGATTCCTTTTGCATTCACATTTAAAACTAGGAAACCAATTTGAGTTGTATTCCGAATTAAGTTCTAGTACAACAATCAATAAAAAAGATTTAGCTCCTGTTGATAAGGATGAATTGTCAATCAATCAAGTATTTGTGAAATACCATTTTAATTCCCATTGGAGTTTCCTTTTAGGAAGAGAAAATCTAAAATTTGGAAGCAGAAGACTTATAGATATTCGTGAAGGCCCCAACGTAAGACGTTCCTTTGATTTAGCAAGATTGGATTATACCACTCAAAACACACAGGTGACTACTTTTTTTTCAATACCAGTACAACTTCAACCGAAGGTTTTTGATAATGATTTTTTGAATTTTAACGAAACCTTCAGTGGCGTGTATGCGACAAAGTCTTTCAATAAATCTTTAAACATAGACCTGTACGGATTTTATCAAAAAGATAATAGTGTTAATTATAATAGTGGTTTAGCAAATGAAAGAAGATATACTTTGGGGACAAGGTATTTTGGAACCATAAACTCATTCACATTTAATAATGAAATGGCTTATCAATTTGGCCAGTTTGGAGAACAAAATATTCGGGCTTATACATTATCGTTGCAAGGTGAAGTTGCATTTAATTTTCTCGCAGACAAATCGGTTTTAGGTTTAAAAACTGAAATTATTAGTGGTGACAAAAACAGTAATGATACCACCCTAAAGACCTTTGATGCCCTGTACCCAAGAGGCGCTTATTTTGGAAAGGTAGCGAAATTTGGACCCTCTAATTTAATTGATGTTCACCCGTATATTAATGTAAAAAAAGGCAATTGTTATGTGGAGTTAGACTATGATGTGTTTTGGAGATATTCAGTGTCTGATGGTGTTTACGGTGCTTCTTTACTTTTAGATTTTCCATCAACGAATAACAAAGCATTTATAGCGCAACAAATTGGAACGCTTTTGGGCTATGATATTAATAATCATTTTAATATAGAATTTGAAACCAATATCATTTTTCCAGGCGATTTTTTAAAGAACAGTAATTTATCGGCGACACTTTTTCATGCCGTAATTACGACCGAATTTAAATTTTAAAATAATGGGTCTCTCGGTTATTAACCAGAATGTTTTCTTGTCCTAGTTCAATGCACAGCTTTGAATATGGGAGTAATTTTGAATAAACAATTAAAAACATAAAATCATGGAACATAAAATTCAAGGCTTGCATCATATTACAGCTATTGCAGGCGACGCAAAACGCAATTATAATTTTTATACAGAAGTTTTAGGATTGCGATTTATTAAAAAGACAGTCAATTTTGACGATCCAAAAACCTATCATTTTTATTTTGGAGATGAAATTGGAAGCGCAGGAACTATTTTAACTTTTTTCCCATGGGGAAATTCAATTCCACAAGGTAGACGAGGCTCTGGGATGGCAACCGAAATTGGCTATTCAGTACCTAAAGGCAGTTTAGAATTTTGGGTGGAGCGATTTGAAAAATATAACGTAATTTATAATAAACCCGCACAGAAATTTGGAGAACACTATCTTACTTTTTTAGATCCTGATGGGTTGAAATTTGAGCTTGTTGAAACTGATGATACTAGAAAACCTTGGGTAACCAATGAAGTTACTGTAGAAAATGCAACCCGAGGATTTCATAATATCACCATTACTTTAAATGACATCAAAGGAACAGCCAATGTGTTAACATCCATCTTTGGTTACGAATTAGTGTCTCAAGAAGCCAATCGATACCGCTATGTTGTAGATACCGTTGATCATGCATCTATAGTTGATTTAGTAGAATTACCTTCAGAAAAAAGAGGGCATGTGGCAAATGGTACCGTTCATCACGTAGCATTTAGAGTAAAAGACGATGAAACTCTTATGTACTTCCGTGAAAAAGTAGAAGCTGCAGGACTTAACATTACGCCACAAATAGATAGAAATTACTTCCACTCATTATATTTTAGAGAACCAGGCGGTGTATTATTTGAAATAGCAACTGATAATCCTGGTTTTATGGTTGACGAATCTGTTGAAGAATTGGGCATGAATTTAAAATTGCCAGCTCAATATGAGTCACGTAGAAGTGAGTTAGAAAACCATTTAGTAAAACTTAATTAATTATGTTATGAATTATCAACCTTTAAAATACATATACCAACCCTCTGGAAACCCTGAAGCATATACACTATTACTGCTTCATGGGACTGGTGGTGATGAAACGGATCTTATTCCTTTAGCTAAAAATTTTGGAAACAACTTTAATATATTAAGTGTAAGAGGAAATGTATTAGAACATGGTATGCCTCGTTTTTTTAGACGTATTGGAATGGGCATTTTTGATGAAGAAGATCTAAAGTTCAGAACGCATGAATTAGTAAACTTTATTAAAGAGATTGCTTCAAAAGAAGGGTTTAATAGTACAAAGCTTATTGCTTTAGGGTACTCCAATGGAGCCAATATTGCAGGTTCAACATTAGTACTTCATCCCGATTTTTTATCTGGAGCTATTTTGTTTAGGCCTATGCTTCCTTTTAAGCAAATGCCAGCATTTCAAGCTACTAAAAAGGTTCCTGTTTTTATAAGTTCAGGAAATTTGGATGGCATGGTTAGTATGTCAGAAATTCAAAATTATACAAATTTATTAGAAGCGAATCACTTCAATATAGAACAACATCAATTGAATACAGGACATAATTTAACGGAAGAAGATGTGGCACTGGCTGTAAAATGGGTACATACTAATTTTAAATAATAACTATGGATTTCAAAATAACCAGGGTATATTCAGATACCAAAGGCGAAACACACTTTGAGGATCTGAATATTCCTTTAAATAATAAAGGGGACATAGGATTTCTTTCTGAAGCTCAAAAAGCAAATACAATCATTTTTAGAAAAGTAACAGAAACCTATGATTATAATTTTCATGTCTCACCTTCCCGTCAATATGTTATTTTATTAGATGGTGAAATTGAAATTGAAACGTCTTTAGGAGATAAGCGCACGTTTCAATCTGGAGAAATCTTATTGCTTGAAGATATAACAGGCAAGGGACACAAAACAAAAAACATAAAGACCCAAGTTAGGTCATCATTATTTATTGAACTATAATAATTTTTAAAATAAGAAAATGAAAACATCAACAGGAAATTTAAGCAAAATTGGTTTAAACGAAAAACGAAGCGAAAAATTGGCAGAAATGTTAAATGATTTACTTGCTAATTACTCTATATTTTATCAAAATGTTAGAGGCTATCATTGGAATATTCAAGGAGAGAAGTTTTTTGAACTACATATAAAATTTGAAGAACTTTATAATAATCTTTTTCTCAAAATAGATGATGTCGCAGAACGTATACTTACCTTAGGTTTTAAACCTAACTATAAGTTTACTCAATATCTAAAGACTTCGGCTATTTTAGAAAGTAACAAAGTAACTAATGGACAAAACTCGATAGAAGAAATTCTTAAATCCTTACAAACAATTTTAACGAAACAAAGACTTATACTCGATGTATCTGCCGATATAAATGACGTAGGAACAAATGCCTTAATGAATGACTATATCAGTGAACAAGAAAAGCTAGTATGGATGTATTCAGCTTATTTAAAAGTTTAAAAACTATGTAGTAGAAACTCATACTAAACAAAAATCTGCTTAACCTAATGAAGAAAAAATATCTTTTTATAATGATATCAGCCACGTCAAAAAAGTTTTAAATTCGTATCTTCCCTACTCCATAAATACTGTCTTTTGTTTATAAAAGTTAGATTATTCATAAATAAAAGTAAACAATACCTTTTTAATTGATAATTAATTTTTGTAGTAATATCTTTAGCGTTTATTTAAATACGAAAACATGCAAGCACGTAAACTGTTCATTTTAATTTCCACAATCATAATTGTTACAATTGTAGGAATAGCTTTTTTTTGGCTTCCCATTTTATGGCTCTTTATTTTCGTATGTCCTTTAATTTTAATGGGGGTTTTTGATATTTTTCAAAAAAAGCGGACTATTAGAAGAAACTTTCCATTAATAGGTCGCTTCAGGTATATGTTAGAGTCTATTAGACCTGAAATCATGCAATATTTTGTTGAAACGGATACACAAGGGAGACCAATAAACCGTATATTAAGGTCTTTAGTATATCAAAGAGCAAAAGGTGAAAATGACACAGAACCCTTTGGCACCCAGATGGATATCTACCATTCCGGATATGAATGGATGGAACACTCTATGTATGCAAAAAACAACCCGAAAGACATAGGCAAATTTCCACGTTTATTAATCGGTGGCAAGGATTGTAAACAACCATATTCCTCTAGCCTATTGAATATTTCGGCTATGAGTTTTGGTTCTTTAAGTAAGAATGCCATTTTAGCTTTGAACAAAGGAGCCAAAATGGGGAATTTTGCCCATAATACTGGTGAAGGAGGCATAAGTGATTATCATCTAGAACATGGCGGAGACCTGATCTGGCAAATTGGAACAGGCTATTTTGGCTGTAGAAACGAAGACGGCTCCTTTAATGAAAAAACTTTTAAGGAGAATGCTACTAGGCCTCAGGTTAAAATGATAGAAATAAAGTTATCTCAAGGAGCTAAGCCAGGACACGGAGGTATTTTACCAGCCATCAAGAATACTGAAGAAATTGCAAAAATAAGGCACATTCAACCTGGAGTTGCAGTACATTCTCCGCCATCTCATTCCGCTTTCTACGATCCCATACAATTTATGCATTTTATACAAAAGCTTCGCGATCTTTCAGAAGGAAAACCAGTTGGTTTCAAACTGTGTCTTGGTCGTAAACAAGAGTTTATGGATTTTTGCGAGGCTATGATTTATACAGGCATCCTACCCGATTTTATTACCGTAGATGGTGGTGAAGGTGGAACCGGTGCAGCTCCTGTAGAATTTTCAAATTCCATGGGAATGCCTTTACGAGAAGGATTGATTTTTGTTCATGATACCCTCGTTGGCTTTGGATTAAGAAAAGAAATTAAAGTCATTGTTGCTGGAAAAATAATAACAGGGTTTCATATGGTTAGAGCTATAGCTCTTGGTGCAGACGGCTGTAATAGTGCACGTGCCATGATGCTTTCTATTGGCTGTATTCAAGCATTACAATGCAATAATAATACGTGTCCTGTGGGTGTTGCTACCCAAAATCCTTCTTTAGTTAGAGGGTTAGTCGTTGAGGACAAAGCTCTAAGAGCAAATCGTTTTCATGAAGCAACCATACATAGTTTTTTAGAACTCGTTGCTGCAGCAGGACTTAATAGCCCAGATGAATTAACAAGAAATCATATTAGTAAAAGAGTTGGGTTGTATGATGTACAGACTTACGAAGATATTTATCCATATATGGAAGAAGGGTCATTAATTAATATTGATACAATTCCTGAAAACTATAAAAAATTTTTCCACCTTACTCGTATTATGAAATAATCTATAAATCAAATGATTTTAAAATATTTCTTAAGATCATTCTTAACAAAGTAGCAAATCATCAAAAAGATTTTTAATGCATCTTTAATGTCTTGGTTTTTTTCTATATTTTTTCCGCCAAAATAAACCATCTTCTATTGATTGGTTTTTCTATACTAAAAATTAGATAAAGACTTATTGTTTAACGAAATTCTTAAAAAGTAAAATTCATATTTAATATAATGCACAAAAAATAATTGAACAGAAAGTTGTTTCAATTCTTTTTTGTAAATTTACTAACCATTTGGTTAAACCATATAGTTGGAATGAAAAAAATAAAAGACGAAACCACCGAAGAACAAATATTAGACGCAGCAAAAAATGTATTTCAATCTAAAGGAATGGATGGCGCACGTATGCAAGAAATTGCTAATAAAGCAGGAATTAACAAGGCAATGCTGCATTATTACTACAGAAGTAAGCAATTACTATTTGAAGCTGTTTTTAAAAGCGCATTTTCATTATTAGCACCTCAATTAAATGCGGTTTTAAATGATGATGCGTCTATTGAAAACAAGGTTAGAAACTTTACTTCAAACTATATTTCGTTTATAGCTAAGCATCCTTATTTACCAAATTTCGTCATTCAAGAACTCAATAGAAATCCTGAGTTTATTATAAAGTTGAAAGAAAATCCAAACTTTTTAAACCTTGATAAATTCAAAGTTCAAGTAGAAGATGAAGTGGAGAAAGGCATTATAAAACCGATTAGTGCAGAACAATTATTCATCAATATTATGGCATTAAATATTTTTCCATTTGTAGCAAAACCGTTGCTTATGGCATTTACAAATACAGATGACGACGCCTACAAACAACTGATAGAAGACCGCAAAACAGAAGTTGCCGACTTTATTATTAATTCTATAAAGCACAAATAATATGAAACAATTATTAATCATTTTATTACTCTTAATTGGGCTGCCAAATGTTGCACAACAGAGTATCTCTTTAGAAGAATGCTACATTTTGGTGACAGAAAATTATCCATTAGCAAAACAGGCAAAACTTTTAGATACGCAAAATAAATTGGATTTAGAAGTTATTTCTACTTCAAAATTACCACAGCTAAGTTTAGATGCGCAAGCCACCTATCAATCGGATGTAATAGAATTCCCTTTAGCAATTTCAGGAATCGAACCATTAAACAAGGACCAATATCGTGCTACAGTTTCTGTAAATCAACTCATTTATAATGGAGGCGCAACAGATGCGTCTTTAGATTTAAAATCCGCCCAATTAAAAACGAAACAAAAACAAATAGAAGTCAGTTTATACCAACTAAAACAACAAATTAATCAACTTTATTTTTCTGTTTTATTAACGCAAGAATCTCAGTTATTATTAAAAGCTAAACAGAGCCAATTAAAAGCGAAACTTGGGGAAGTACAATCAGGAATTAAGTATGGTGTTATTTTACCAACTTCTGACAAGGTTTTAGAAGCTGAATTATTAAAAATAAACCAACAATTTAACGAATTAGAAAGCAATAAAGCAATGCTTATTGAAACATTATCTAGTTTAATAAGTCAACCATTACATGCTTCAACAACATTTCAAAAGCCACTTTTAGAAATACGATTGCAAACAGAAATAGTAAGACCAGAATTAGAATTGTTTCAATTTAAAAAAGAAGAAATTGAAAATTCAGTAAGCCTTTTATCAAAACAAAATACACCCAAATTACTTGGTTTTGCAACAGGTGGTTACGGAAATCCAGGATTAAATATGTTGGATAATTCGTTTCAAACATTTTATACCGTTGGTGTTAAAGTAAATTGGACTGTTTTCGATTGGAATGCTAACAAAAAGCAAAGAGCATCTTTAGCTATCAGTAAAGATTTTGTAGAAAATGAAACCGAAATTTTTAGACTCAATACTAACATTGCGCTAAATCAACAACAAAAAGAAATCGATAAAATTGAAGCATTTATTACTTCAGATTTAGAAATAATTAACCTTAGAAAAGAGGTTTTGAAATCGGCAGATTCGCAACTTAAAAATGGTGTGATTACGTCTTCGGCATACATCACAGAGCTTACTAATTTATACGAAGATGAAAATACCATGGTAAAGCATAACATTCAGTTACAATTGGCAAAAGCAAATTACAATGTCATTAAAGGACAATAAAAGAAAAAACATACAGATTCAACAGATAAACGCAGAAAAATTAGAGTCAAAAAAATCAGCGAAGATCTTTGTGATCTGTGGGAAACAAAAAATATAAAACATGAACACACACATATATATATTAGGATTAGGCAGTATACTTTTTACTTTGTTTTCTTGCGGAAACGATAACGGAAAAGCAGATGGTTACGGAAATTTTGAAGCGACAGAAATAACCATTTCTGCAGAAAATAATGGAAAACTAATGCAGTTTGCTATTAACGAAGGAGATAAACTTCAAAAAGAACAATTTATTGGTTATATAGATACTATTCCGTTAACATTAAAACGTGAGCAGTTAGAAGTTTCTAAAGCTGTAATTGCTTCAAAATCTAAAGGCGTCTTATCTCAAATAGCAGTTTTAAATTCAAAATTAAAAACTGCAAACACAAATAAAATACGAGCTCAAAACCTTATAAAGGATAATGCAGGAACACAAAAACAATTGGATGATGTTCTTGGTGAAATGGATGTTATTAAAAGCCAAATTAGAAGTGTCGAAATTCAAAATGCACCTGTTGTGAATGAGCTTAAATCTATTGATGTTCAGTTAAAACAAATTGACGATCAAATCCAGAAAAGTAAAATTACAAACCCTTTAAACGGAACTGTTTTAACAAAATACGCAGAACCAAATGAAATTACTGCTTTTGGGAAACCGCTTTATAAAATCGCAGATTTAAGCACCATGCAATTACGTGTTTATATTAGTGAAACACAATTAGCCAATATTAAAATAGGACAAGAAGTTACGGTTAAAATTGATGATGCAGATGCGATGAAATCGTATAAGGGAACGATTAGTTGGATAGCTTCGGAAGCAGAATTCACACCCAAAATAATTCAAACTAAAGAAGAACGTGTGGCATTAGTTTATGCTGTAAAAGTAGACGTTAAAAACGATGGCAGCTTAAAAATTGGAATGCCTGCAGAACTATGGATAAATACTGTAGAATGAGTATTATAGTTTCTAACATATCAAAATCTTACAAAAGCGTAAAAGCTTTAGAGAACATTTCTTTTGAAGTAAAAGAAGGGGAGCTTTTTGGACTTATTGGTCCGGATGGCGCAGGTAAAACAACATTGTTTAGAATTTTAACAACGCTGTTAATTGCTAATGAAGGCTCTGCAACGGTTGCTTATTTTGATGTGGTTTCAGACTATAAAAAGATTCGTAATAATGTTGGCTATATGCCAGGAAAGTTTTCTCTCTATCAAGATTTAACGATTGAAGAAAACTTAAATTTCTTCGCAACCATTTTCGGAACCACCATTCAAGAAAACTACGATTTAATAAAAGAAATTTATGTTCAAATAGAGCCTTTTAAAGAGCGTCGTGCTGGTAAATTATCTGGTGGAATGAAACAAAAGCTGGCTTTATGTTGTGCTTTAATTCATAAACCAAAAGTGTTGTTTTTAGACGAACCAACAACAGGAGTTGATCCAGTGTCGAGGAAAGAATTTTGGGACATGCTAAAACGTTTGCAGCAAAAAGGTATTACCATTTTAGTATCTACACCATATATGGATGAAGCTGCTTTGTGTGATAGAATTGCATTAATTCAAAACGGTAAAATTTTACAGATTGATACACCTCAAGCTATTGTCAAACATTACCCAAAGCAAATTTATAACGTACGTGCAAATGATACGTATCAATTACTCAATAGTTTAAATGCCTACAAACATAACCATAGTGTGTATCCTTTTGGTGAATTTGTACATTATACTGATAGTAGAGAAGATTTTAATCCGAAAGATTTAATAGACTATTTAGAGTCTAAAAACTTATCGAATATAAAAATAGAAAAAACCGAACCAACCATTGAAGATACCTTTATGGAATTAGCTAAATAATGAAAAACGAAAACGTCATAGAAGCTCAAAATTTAACCAAAATGTTTGGTGATTTTACAGCAGTAAATGCCATTTCTTTTAAAGTTAAAAAAGGAGAAATATTTGGATTTCTAGGAGCCAATGGAGCAGGAAAAACAACAGCGATGAAAATGCTAATAGGCATTTCTAAACCAACTTCAGGAGCTGCTAAAGTAGCTGGATTTGATGTATTTACTAATGCAGAAGATATCAAGAAGAACATTGGTTATATGAGTCAGAAATTTGCTTTATATGATGATTTAACGGTTAAAGAAAACATTACATTCTTTGGCGGAATTTATGGTTTATCAAGAAAAAGTATCAAAGAGAAATCTACAATTTTAATAGAAGAGTTAGGACTAGAAAAGGTGGCGAGTAAATTAGTAGGTTCCTTACCATTGGGTTGGAAACAAAAACTATCCTTTTCGGTGTCTTTGCTTCACGATCCTAAAATTGTGTTTTTAGATGAGCCAACAGGTGGAGTCGATCCAATTACGAGACGTCAGTTTTGGGAAATGATTTACAAAGCAGCCAATCAAGGCACAACCGTTTTTGTAACTACGCATTATATGGATGAAGCTGAGTATTGCGATCGTGTGTCTATAATGGTAAACGGAAAAATTGAAGCTTTGGATACACCTAAAAAGCTTAAGCAACAGTTTAACGTTGCCAATATGAATGATGTGTTTTTAAAACTAGCAAGAGGATAGAGAATTTCCCGCAGATTTCTCAGATTTTCGTAGAAAAGGACTTAAAAAAATCTGCGTTTATTCGCGAGATTTGTGGGAGTAAAATCAAATAATTATGGAAGATAAAACAGAAAACGACATTTCATATATAATCAGAGGAGCAATTTTTAAAGTCTATAATGAATTAGGCCCGGGTTTATTAGAGTCTGTATACGAAGCTGTTTTAATGTATGAATTAGAGAAGCAAGGGTTATCTCTTAAAAAGCAAGTACCATTGCCTGTATTTTATGATGGTATTGAATTTGAAATAGGCTTTAGATTGGATTTATTAGTAAATAATAAAGTGATAATCGAAATTAAATCGGTAGAAACTTTGTCTAAAGTACATCACAAACAAGTTTTGACTTACTTAAAAATTTCAGAATTAAAACTAGGCATTTTAGTGAATTTTAATGTAGAGGATATAACAAAAGGAATTTTCAGAAAAGTAAACGGTTTATAAAAAATATCCCGCAGATTTCACAGATCTACCCAGAAAAAAGTAAGAATAACTGTTAAAATAAACTGTGGTTATTTGCGAAATCAGTAAGAAACCAAACAGAGTAACAAACAAAAAAATCTGCGGTAATCAGCGAAATCTGCGGGAAATAAAAAATGAAAAGATTCATAGGCTTCATAAAAAAAGAATTCTACCACATTTTTAGAGATAGACGCTCGTTGTTTATACTCTTCGGAATGCCAATAGCACAAATTATGCTATTTGGTTTCGCGATTACCAATGAAATAAACAATGTAGATATTGCAGTTTTAGATCATTCTAAAGATGCAACAACAAAAGAAATTATTAATAAGATTTCAACTTCAAAATACTTTAGTATCAATCAATTCATTGACAGAGAAGCAGATATTGAAACTATTTTCAAAAAAGGAAAAGTAAAAGCAGTTTTAAATTTCGAGGAAGGTTTTAGTAAAAACTTAATTAAAAACAACAAAGCAACTATCCAAATTATTACAGATGCAACAGATCCAAATACTGCAAATACGATAAGTAATTATGTCAACGCCATTCTTCAACAGTATCAAAAAGGATTGAATAAACACATCACCATTGCCTATCAAATTGTACCAGAAACAAGAATGGTTTATAATCCAGAATTAAAAAGTGTATACATGTTTGTTCCTGGCGTTATGACTATTATTTTAATGTTAGTTTCCGCAATGATGACCTCCATTTCTATTACAAGAGAAAAAGAATTAGGAACCATGGAAATCCTTTTGGTATCACCAATAAAACCAATTCAAGTTATTATTGGTAAAGTATTTCCGTATATTTTTCTATCTATTATAAACGCCATTGTCATTGTTGTTTTAAGCATATTTATATTTAAAATGCCAGTTCAAGGAAGCTTGTTTTTATTAGCTTTTGAAAGTGTTTTATTCATAATTACAGCATTAGCTTTAGGTATTTTAATCTCAACAATTTCTGCGACACAACAAACAGCCATGATGATTTCTTTAATGGGATTAATGCTACCAGTAATTCTATTATCAGGTTTTATTTTTCCAATCTCAAGCATGCCTTTACCATTGCAAGTGATTAGTAACATCATTCCTGCAAAATGGTTTATCATCATCATAAAAGGGATTATGCTAAAAGGTGTAGGATTGCAATATTTATGGAAAGAAACCTTGATTTTAGTCGGAATGACTATCTTTTTTATTGGATTAAGTGTAAAGAAATATAAAATTAGACTAGAATAAATGAAAATAATTTTATACATCATACAAAAGGAGTTCAAGCAAATATTTAGAAATAAAGGCATGCTTCCTATCATTTTTGTTTTACCATTATTACAGCTTGTTATATTATCGAATGCTGCTACATTTGAAGTAAAAAATATCAAATTTGGTTATATTGATAATGATCATACATCAACATCTAGAGCGTTAGTTGAAAAATTTAATGCATCTACTTATTTTAATGTTTTAACAGATTTTCCTTCCGAAGCATTAGCAAATTCTTCGATGTTAAAAGGAGAAGTGGATGTGCTTTTACAAATTCCACACTATTTTGAACGCGATTTACAAAAAGAAAAACATAACAATTTAGGCGTAACAATAAATGCGATTGATGGCGCAGCAGCAGGTGTTGAAAATGTATATATCACACAAATTGTACAACGCTTTAATCAAAACATAAAAGTAGATATATTGCAAGTTTCAGATAAACAAATACAACCAATTGCTATAGAGACTATTCCATTATTTTGGTATAATAAAACTTTAAATTATAAAACCTTTATGGTTCCTGGCATACTGGTTTTACTAGTAACCATGATTACGCTCTTCCTTTCAGGAATGAATATTGTCCGCGAAAAAGAAATTGGTACCCTAGAGCAAATCAACGTTACTCCAATAAAAAAAAGTCAGTTTATTATTGGAAAACTTTTTCCGTTTTGGGTTATAGGAATGGGTTTACTAACTGTTGGCTTAATTTTAGCAAAAGTCATTTTTAATATTCCAATAATTGGGAGTTTACCACTCTTATATTTATACACATCTATTTATATTTTAGTGATTTTAGGAATCGGTTTATTCATTTCCAATTTTACAAACACACAACAACAAGCCATGTTTATAGCTTGGTTTTTTACTGTTATTTTTATTTTAATGAGTGGTTTATTTACACCTATAGAAAGTATGCCAAAATGGGCGCAAACCATAACAGAATTTAATCCAATAAAATATTTTGTAGAAGTGATGCGTATGGTGATGCTTAAAGGTTCTGGTTTTATGGATATTCTTCCGCAGTTATTAAAAACATTGCTCTATGCTTTTATTATGAATGCTTTAGCCGTTTGGAGTTATAAAAAAACAAATTAATTGCTTGTGTAACAAAGGTAGCTGTACCTTTTCTTAGTTGAAGTTATCTTTATTAAAATTTACAATCATGTCTAAAATCGTCATTTTAGGAGCAGGTATTTCTGGTCATGTTTCAGCAGCACATTTGCGTAGAAAATTGTCTAAAAAACATGAAGTTCTGGTGGTATCTCCTAACAGCAATTACCAATGGATTCCTTCTAATATTTGGGTAGGAATTGGAAGGATGAAGTCTGAAAAAATATTGTTTCCATTAGCTCCTTTATACAAAAAAAAAGGAATTGGTTATAAACAAGCAAAAGCGATTTCATTTTTTCCTGAAGGAGATAAAAATGAAACAAAACCATATGTTTTAGCCGAATATGTAGCAGGAAAGAACAAAGGGGAGCAAGAAAAAATAACCTACGATTATTTAATTAATGCAACAGGGCCAAAACTAAATTTTGAAGCAACTCAAGGTTTAGTTCCTGGAGAAAACAAGACCTATTCTGTTTGTACTTATACACATGCAGGTCAAGCGTGGAAAGGTTTGAATGAAGTCATTCAAAAGATGAAAGCTAGCAAAAAAGCTAAAATTTTAATTGGTACCGGTCATGCAAAGTCAACCTGTCAAGGTGCGGCTTTTGAGTATATATTAAATGTAGAGCAAGAATTACGTAAACATAATGTACGTGATATGGCGGAAGTCACTTGGATTTCTAACGAATATCAATTAGGCGATTTCGGAATGGATGGCATGCTATTAAGCTATGGAAGCATGACCATGAAATCTCACGAAATGGTCGAAATGATTTTTGAAGACAGAGACATTAAATGGATTCTTGGAGCTGGAGTTGAAAAAATTGAAGATGGTCTAGCACATTACGAAAATCTGGAAGGAGAGCATAAAACTGAAACCTACGATTTTGCCATGTTAATTCCTTCGTTTTCTGGTCATGGATTTAAGGCCTATGATAAAAATGAAAACGACATCACAGAAAAACTCTTTAAAGGGTTTATGATTGTGGATGCCGATTATACACCAAAACCTTATGAAGAATGGTCTGTAAAAGATTGGCCAGAAACCTATCAAAATCCGAGTTATAAAAACATTTTTGCTCCAGGAATTGCATTTGCACCTCCACATGCTATCTCAAAACCAAGAACAAGTAAAAATGGAACCGTTATTTCACCAGCCCCACCAAGAACGGGAATGCCATCTGGTATTACTGCAAAGTTGGTAGCAGATAATATTATAGATTCTATAAAAAGTGGTAAAGAGTCTTTAAACCATAAAGGATCTATGGGGAATATGGGAGCAGCTTGTATTGCTTCTGCTGGTTACGGAATAACAAAAGGTAGTGGAGTAAGTATTACAACCTATCCAATTGTTCCAGATTACGAAAAATATCCTAAAACACAAGGACGGCAATTAGGAAAAACTTTCGGAGAAATTGGTTTAGCAGGTCATTGGTTAAAGTTGGCTTTGCATTATGCCTTTATTTACAAAGCAAAAATGAAACCTTTTTGGTGGTTGATTCCTGAGTAGATTAAACGTTTGGATTATCGAATCTACAAATAAACGAATTAAAAATAATAGTAAAATGACACAAAGAATATCAAAATATCAAAGATTTAAAATGATGAATCCTATCATTCAGTTTTTCAAATTCATTTATTTAAGTATAAAAATAATGATGGTGGTAGCTGGAGGACATGGAGGCACGAGAAAAGTAAACTGATGTGGTTATCAGTTTTTTGGTTGGTTAGTAAAAAGGCACTTATAGGCAATTATAAGTGTCTTTTTCTTTTGTATGTAACGCAGTTAATTTCCTTTTATACGTTGCCATAATTCGGTTAACAGCTTTTTACCATCACGACTATCTTTAGGTGCTTCATTAAAAGTAACTTTACCAGAAGCGTCAATATCTAATCTATATTTAAAAACAAAATTTTCAGATTTTGGAGCTAAACTTAGCAAACCAAATCGTAAATCGTTAAAATAAAGCGTATCATCCTTTTTATTAATAGTGTACCAACCTTCAGAAATAGCAATCATACGTTTTACACTTTCATTTTCAACAAGATCACCTAATAATTCATGGTTTTTAGTATAGCTTTCAAAAGGGATTGGTTGGGTATCAAAAAACGAATAATTCCCAAGTAAATAAGCATCTTCAGTTTGTACATTAACACTCCAAAGGATGGTGTTTAAAGGTGAAGGTCTGGTGTCTATTTCTAAATAATCTATGTTTTGAGTTTTTAAAGCAGATTCAAATTGAATAAACGCCATCCATTTTAAAAGAAATGTAAGTATTAAATAAGAAGTACTTATTATCAAACCCATCTTATTATAGAAACGTCGCTTTTCAGAGGTGCGTTTTTGTCGCATAGCCAAAATTAAAAACACTAAAAAAGGTAACGTATAAAGAGGATCTATAACAAAAATGGTCTTAAATGCCAATCGTAAATCAAAGGGCCAAAATAATTGAGTTCCCCAAGTAGTGTGTGCATCTAAAATAGGATGTGTTACAAATGACCAAAAAAATAACCAAAACCAACTTTTAAAATTTTTAAACGTTTCATACCGCGATACTATCCAAGCCAAAATGGGTGCAAAAAGCAAAGAAAACACAATACTATGTGTGAAACCACGATGTATGGCAAGAGCAGAAACTGTATCTGTAAAATATGAAGCAAAGACATCCAAATCTGGAATCGTGCCTGCAATGGCCCCATAAAGCATCGCTTTATTTCCTGCTTTTTTGCCTAAAATAGCTTCTCCAACAGCTGCTCCTAATACAATTTGAGTCAATGAATCCATATACTTTACAAAAGTAGGCTATACAAATTAAATAACATACAATACTTTTTTATATACAGTATTTTGATAAGTAACCTTTGTTACTGACCAATAGCTTTTATCACTCTATTTTTGTTCTATCAAATTATTTAGATTAATGAAAAACACATATCTACCCATATTTTCTTTTTTATTATTGAGTCTTTCCATACAAGCACAAAAGCAAGTGGCTATATCGAAATATGAAGTCTTTTCTAGAGTTACAGACCAAAACACTTCTATTAAAATTTCTCAACAAGAATTTAATGCAGCCAAAGCAGATTACAGACAAACAAACGCTGTGTTTTTACCAAATATTACAGCAAGTCATACGGTAATAGCAACGACTAATCCTTTAATGGCTTTTGGTTCTAAATTGAATCAGGAAATTTTAACACAGAGTGATTTTAACCCTGCTTTGTTAAACAATCCTTCTCAGATTGAAAACTACGCTACAAAGTTAGAAATTCAGCAGCCATTAATCAATTTAGATGGCATTTACCAACGCAAAGCAGCCAAATCTAAAATGGAAGCCATGTCATTAAAAACAGAACGCACACAAGACTATTTAGTGTTTGAAGTAGACAAAGCTTACATGCAATTGCAATTAGCCTATAAAGCAGTAGATGTTTTAGAAAAAGCGTTAGAAGTAGCAAATGCCAACAAAAAATTAGCAGATGATAGTTTTAAACAAGGTTATTTACAACGTGCAGATGTGTTGAATGTAGAAGTACGAGTTACTGAAGTTCAAAATCAATTACAAACGGCTAAAAGTAATGTGCAAAATGCCTCTAACTATTTGTCTTTTTTAATGAATGATGAAAGCTATGTGGTGTACACACCAACCGATGAATTAACCATCGCAGCCTTTACCTTGACAGATAAATCAGTTTCAGAAAGCCGATCTGATATCAAAGCCATGCAATTAGCATCAAACGCTTATGAAGCAATGAATAAAGCTGATAAAATGACTTTTTTACCACGTTTAAACGCTTTTGGAAGTTACGAGTTATATGATGATAAAATTTTTCAAGGAGATGCAAATGGGTATTTATTTGGAGCACAACTAAGTTGGGATATTTTTCAAGGATCTAAACGTTTTGGAAAAGTTCAAAAAAGTAAAGCCGAATTTGAAAAATCGAAATTAGAATACAAACAATACGTATCTCAAAGTAATTTAGAATTAAACAAAGCAAAACGCGCTTTTTTAGATGCTGATAATACCTTAAAACTAACAACTTTAGCATTACAACAATCTGAAGAATCTTTAAGAATTAGAACCAATCGATTTAAAGAAGGTTTAGAAAAAACATCCGATTTATTAATGGCAGAAACGCAATATGCTCAAAAGCAATTGGAATACTATCAAACCATTTTCGAATACAACTATACACAAGCGTATTTACAATTTTTAACTAAAGAATAATTTTTAAGATGAAGAAATATATATTCCTATTAAGCCTAACTACAGCCTCCTTTTTTATAACAAGTTGTGGTAGCGAAGACAAAAAAGTGGTTGCAGATAATTCGCCTGCAATTCGCGTAAAAGTGCATCAAGTTACAGCAAATGGTAAAAGTCCTTTTTTGAGTGTAAGCGGTAAAATTCAATCTTCAAATAGTGCAGATTTAAGTACTAGAATGATGGGTTATGTAAACAAAGTACACGTAAATGTTGGCGATAAGGTACGTAAAGGACAATTATTAGTCTCAATTAATAATAGTGATTTACAAGCTAAAAAAGCACAAGTAAATGCTGGAATTACTGAAGCGACTGCTGCTTTTAACAATGCTCAAAAAGATTACAACCGTTTTAAAAATTTATTTGCAGATAATAGTGCATCCCAAAAAGAAATGGATGATATGACTGCTAAATTTGAAATAGCTAAAGCGCGTTTAGAAGCTGCTAATCAAATGAAAAATGAAGTTAACGCACAATTTGCTTACAGCAATATTACAGCACCTTTTAACGGAACAGTGACTAGTAAAAACGTAGAAACTGGAAATATGGCAAATCCTGGAGTGCCATTAATAAGTATTGAAACGCCTGGAAATTTTGAAGTGATGGCCATGATTCCTGAAACTGAGATTTCTGCTATTAAAAAAGGAACTACAGTTAATGTATTGGTAAAATCGATTAGCAAAACCTTGAAAGGAAAAGTAAAAGAAGTGAGTACTTCTGCTAAAAATACTGGTGGACAATATTTAGTGAAAATAGATTTAGATAAAACGGATGCCAATATTTTATCAGGCATGTTTACTACAGTTCAATTTCCTGTGGAAAGAAAAGCAACGTCATCAATGGTTTTAATTCCTACAGATGCTATTGTAACCAACGGACAATTATCTGGAGTGTATACAGTAAGCCAAAGCAATACAGCACTGTTACGTTGGTTGCGATTAGGTAGAACTTTTGGAGATCAAGTGGAAGTTTTATCTGGTTTAAATGCTGAAGAAGCATACATTGTTTCAGCTGAAGGAAAACTGTTTAATGGCGCGAAAATTATTCCATCCTCAATCCTTCCCAAAGGGAAGGAAGCCAGTGTGAAAATTAAGTGATATAAATATGCTGTAAGTACTCATTGTTGTCGGTTTGAAGAAGCTTCTTTAAACTATAAAAAAAATAAATATTAACTAAAAATAACCCATAACATTTCCCTTTCCATTGGAAAGGGTTAGGGATAGGAATATGAAAGAAGGAATCGCAGGTAAAATTGCCAAAGTCTTTATGCAGTCGAAGCTTACAGTGCTTTTAATGATTGTATTTATGGTGGTTGGTGTGTACAGTTCGTTTTTAATTCCACGTGAAGAAGAACCACAAATTGATGTGCCTATGGCAGACATTTTTGTGGGTTATCCCGGAGCAAGTCCTACGGAAGTGGAATCGCGCGTAATTAAACCTTTAGAGCAATTAATTTCGAATATTAAAGGTGTGGAATATGTGTATTCTATGTCCATGAAAGAGCAAGGAATGGTCATCGTTCAGTTTTATGTTGGCGAAGATATTGAGCGTTCTTTTGTGAAATTATACAACGAAATTAACAAGCACATGGACCAAATGCCAGCTGGTGTAACATTTCCCTTAGTGAAAACACGTGCGATTGATGATGTGCCAATGTTGGGATTAACGTTGTGGAGTGAAAATTATGACGATTACCAGTTAAACCAGATGGCTCAAGAGTTAGAAGCCGAAATTAAGAAGATAAACGACGTCGCTATTACGCATAAAATTGGTGGTAGAGATCGTCAATTACGTGTGGTTTTAGATAAAGATAAATTGGCTGGAAGCGGATTGGATTTCTTGTCGGTTTCGGAAATGATCAAATTGAATAACAGCCAATTAAGTGCTGGTAGTTTTGATAAAAATGATACTGAATTTTTAGTAAATACAGGTGCTTTTTTAGCTTCGGTTACAGATGTTGAAAATTTGGTGGTTGGTGTACAACAAAATCAGCCAATATATTTAAAACAAGTTGCAACAATAATTGATGGTCCAGAAGTACCACAAAATTATGTGAGTTTAGGTTTTGGAAAAGGTAGTGAAAAAGCATCGGAATACAGATCAGAGTATCCAGCTGTTACCATTTCAGTTGCTAAAAGAAAAGGAGCTGATGCCATGAAAATTGCAGATGTTATTATTGATAAAGTAGAACATTTACGTAGCACTCTAATTCCTGATGATGTACATGTTGAAGTGACTAGAAATTATGGTGAAACGGCATCAAATAAAGTTTCCGAGCTTCTATGGCATCTTATAGGCTCTATATTTGCAGTAACTCTAGTGGTTATGCTAGCCATGGGTTGGCGTGGTGGTTTGGTTGTGTTTTTATCAGTCCCAATTACATTTGCATTAACCTTATTGAGTTACTATATGCTCGACTACACGCTAAACCGAATCACCTTATTTGCTTTAGTATTTGTAACAGGAATTGTTGTAGATGACTCCATTATTATTGCTGAAAATATGCACAGGCATTTTAAAATGAAACGCTTGCCTTTTAAACAAGCTGCTTTATATGCCATTAACGAAGTTGGAAACCCAACCATATTAGCAACATTTACGGTTATAGCATCCGTTTTACCTATGGCTTTTGTATCTGGATTAATGGGACCGTATATGGCACCAATGCCAATTGGAGCTTCTATTGCTATGATATTATCTTTATTTGTAGCCTTAACGATTACACCTTATTTAGGTTATATTTTCTTAAGAGAAAAAGATAAAAAAGGGGTAGAAGAAAAACCAGAAAAACCTGTTGAAGAAACTTTAATTTATAGGGTTTACAACAAATTCGAACGTCCTTTATTAGAAAACAAAAAGATACGGTGGATGTTTTTAGGAGGAACATTTATCCTCTTAATGGCTACAATGGTCTTGTTTTTCACTAAATCTGTTGCTGTGAAAATGTTGCCTTTTGATAATAAAAATGAATTTCAAATCGTGATAGATATGCCTGAAGGAGCCACATTGGAACGTACAGGAGTTGTAACACAAGAAATTGCTCAGTATTTATCCACACGGCCTGAAGTAGTGAATTACCAAAATTATATTGGCACCTCTGCCCCTATTACTTTTAACGGTTTGGTACGTCATTACGATTTACGTGGTGGGAGTAATATGGCAGACATTCAAGTGAATTTATTGGATAAAGAAGAACGTAGTGCTCAAAGTCACGATATTGCTAAATTATTGCGTCCAGACATTCAAAAAATTGCTTCAAAATACCATGCGAATGTAAAATTAGTAGAAGTACCACCTGGACCACCAGTACTGTCAACCATTGTTGCCGAAATTTATGGTCCTAATTACACCGAGCAAATTAAAATTGCAAATAGTATTCAAAATATCTTAAAAAACACAGATGACGTGGTTGATATCGATTGGATGGTGGAGGCAGATCAAACCGAATATCAATTCAACATCAATAAAGAAAAAGCAATGTTATATGGCGTTGCACCACAGCAAATTGCATACACGATGAATATGGCGTTATCTAACAGAGCCATTACTAATTTGTATGATGAAAATGCTATAAATCAAGTTGGTTTGATATTGGCTTTAGATGAAAAAGAAAAATCGACTATTTCTGATATTTCGCAATTAAAAGTGAAATCAAAACAAGGAAATATGGTGCCAATTGCCGATTTAGTTGATATTAAACAAACCACTGCGGCAAAAAGTATTTACCACAAAAATCAAAAACGGGTCGTGTACGTTATGGCTGATATGGCGGGTGAATTAGAAAGTCCTGCATATGCTATACTTGGAATGGAGGAAAAACTAAAAGAAATTCCATTACCAAAAGGCTACGAGATTAACGAGATGTATTTAGGTCAACCCGATTTTGAAGATAATTACACCGTAAAATGGGATGGTGAATGGCAGATTACTTTAGAAGTATTTAGAGATTTAGGAATTGCTTTTTTAGGTGCCATTATTTTAATTTATATTTTAATTGTTGGATGGTTTCAAAACTTCAAAGCACCAATAGTTATGATGGTTGCAATACCATTATCATTAATCGGAATTATTTTAGGTCACTGGATTATGGGCGCTTTTTTTACAGCAACTTCTTTTATTGGAATGATTGCGTTAGCAGGAATTATGGTTAGAAATTCAGTATTACTTATCGACTTTATCAATTTAAGAACAGCTGAAGGTGTACCATTAAAACAAGCCGCTATTGAAGCAGGTGCAGTACGTACAACTCCTATTTTATTAACAGCAGGAACCGTTGTTATTGGAGCATTCGTGATATTATTTGATCCCATATTTCAAGGGTTAGCCATTTCGTTAATGGGAGGGACAATTGTTTCAACCATATTAACATTGTTGGTTGTGCCCCTTGTGTATTACATGATAGAAAAGAAAAATCATAAATAAAAACTAATAAAATGAAATTAGTCATAGTTACAGCAGTAGAACAGTTTCAGAAAGATGTTTTGAAATTATTTAAGAATGCAAATATTGAAAATTTTAGTAGTTCAGATATTGATGGATACAAAAACGGATCCTCTCTATTAATGACTTCTAATTGGTTTTCTTCAGGAAAAGGAGGTAATGAGTCTAGCTTGTTCTTTTCTTTTACAGATGATGAAAACATTGATGATTTATTTAATTTAATAAAAGAATTTAACAAAAATTTAGAAACGAACAATCCAATAAAAGCCGTGGTTGTTCCTATTGAAAAATTTATATAAACTTAAAATCAATTAAAATGTTAAACACATATTTTAGAATTATTGTAGGTACCATGGTATTATTGAGTGTGGTACTTACCGTTTATGTAAACCAAAACTGGATGTGGTTTACTGTATTTATTGGTATAAATTTAATCCAGTCTGCATTTACAAAATGGTGTCTATTGGAAACGATTTTAATAAAATTGGGTGTAAAACATTAAAAATCTAATTTTGCTTGTAAATACCATGGAATCCATTCAAAACATCCTAAAAGAAAGTAAAAATTTAAAAATTCACTTATAAGGTTGGATTTAATAGTTTTTAAAACTATGGGATTTTTACATTTAAAACACCTACCTTGTCTTTTAAAGAAGAATTATTATTTCATCTTTACAATTGTATTAAGTTTAATTTCTTTAGAAGAAGAACCTACTTGAATTCTAAATTTTCCGGATTCTGCTTTCCATTGTTTAGTATTAATATCCCAAAAAGAGAAAGAGCGATTATTTAATACAATTTCTATCTGTTTTGATTCTCCAGGCTGGAGATAAACTTTTAAAAACCCTTTTAACTCCTTCTCAGGTCTTGGCACACTAGAATCGATATCAGATACATAAACTTGTACAACTTCAGATCCTGCAACCTTACTTGTGTTTTTTACTTCAAAAGATACTATAACCTCATTATCTGATGTAAATGATTGGGGAGTAACATGTAACTTTTTATAAGAAAAATTAGAATACGACAAACCATGTCCAAAAGGGAATAATGGCTCAACCTTTTTGGAATCATACCAGCGATAACCAACAAAAACACCTTCATTATAATTTACATCATAAACAGGGTGTTCGTGTTCTGGTGTTGGGTCGGTTACCTCTTCTCCAGTTGGAAGATAAGGGTATCCTAAAGTATTTTCAAAATGTTTTTCAATAGAAATAGGTAATTTACCGGAAGGATTTGTTTTTCCAGAAAGAATCTCTGCTAATGCCACATTTCCAATTTGACCAGGATACCATCCATATATTATAGCTGCAACTTTATCAGCCCAATTTGTCATTTTAATACCAGACCCCGAATTTACAATAACAATAGTATTTTTATTTGCTTCTACTATTTTAAGAATTTGATTTTCATCTTCTTCTGGCAGATTAAATGGTCTATCAGAACCTTCTTCATCAAAAGTTCCAATACTAGCTAATACAATATCCGCTTGTTTTAATTCATCTATACTTGGTTTTTCTTTATACTCTATTTGGTTACCAAATTCAGTTTTAAGGGCGTCTAATAAAACAACATTATTATAACCTTTTACATAAGCAGCACCTCCACCTCTTGCAAATTTAGCAGCATATTTTCCTGTAATAAGTATTTTATGATTTTTGGCTTTTGATAGAGGAAGAATTGCATTTGAATTTTTTAATAAAATAGTTCCTTCTCTTGCTGTATTTAATGCTACTAGTTCATGAGCATCATAATTAACGTCTCCATTCATTTTTGTGCTATTATAAATTCCCATAGCAAAACAAGTTCTTAAAATACTTTTTGCCATTCGATCTATATCAGATTCGAGCACTTTTCCTTGGTCAATTTTTTCTTTAATTCCTTTTAATGAAGTAGCCCAAGGCATTTCTAAATCAAGTCCAGATTTTGAAACCTTTTCTCCATCATAAACAGACCACCAATCACTCATAACAAGCCATTTAAAACCTAAATCCTTTTTGAGTAATTTGTTTATTACATAATGACTCTGACCCGTCCATTCTCCATTAATTTGGTTATAAGCAGTCATAACAGCTAAGGCGCCAGCGTCAATTCCTGCTTCAAATGCAGGCATATATATTTCCTGTAAAGCACGTTCATCCACTATCGAATTACTTCTTCGACGTTTAAACTCTGTTTGATTACCAAGAAAGTGCTTTAAAGTAGCTATCGTACCAGTACTTTGAAGACCTTTAACATAGTTCTCAATCATTCGAGCTGCAAGAAAAGGATCTTCTCCAAAATATTCAAAATTTCTTCCATTCTGTGAAATACGATATATATTCATCCCAGGACCTAATAAAACACGTATGTTTCCTGCACGACATTCTTCTCCTATACTTTTTGCGTAATCATGCGAAAGTTGAGGATTCCATGTTGAGGCGAGCAAAATTGGAGCAGGAAATGCAGTTGATTTCTCTATACCTACCCCCCATTTAACTTTACCTTTTTCATCCCAAGCTAATCGCACTCCCTGAGTTGCATCTGCTGTAATTACAGGTGGAATATTAAGCCGCTTTATACCTCTTATTAACATATCGTCTCCTGCTATTAATTCTATTTTTTCGTCCAGAGTCATTTGTTGCAAGATTTCGTTTGCTTTTTTATCTGCTTCTTCAAAATTTAACGTAGTATTAAACGGTTTAATGGTTTGACAATAGCTATTAAAAACCATTAAACCTAATATTAATAGGAGTGGCATTTTTATTGTTATATTTCTTATCATTTTTTATTTAATTGTGAGTTATAAAATCACTTTTTTTGATTTTATAACAGATTGATATCTACTGTTTATTCTTAAATTTTTCCGATCGGTCTGTTTTCTTTTCCTTTTACATTTGTTAATGCATCTCCTAGTTTAATTCTCATATCATCGGCAAGGGATTTAATCACCTCAACTACTTCTGGGTTTTCAACTGCTACATTCGTAGTTTCACTTATATCTATAGATAAATTATAAAGCTCTATATCATCCATAATTTTATATTCGTAATTAACAGGGTATCCATTTTCACCTCCTAGGCGACTATTCAAAGTGCGATACCTATGAGGAAAATACATTTTCCAGTTTTTATACCTTACTCCATGAAGCTCATTTGTATGATAATAAAAATAATAAGCTTCTTGTGGACTTACAGTAGACTCTCCTGTCCAAATATTCCATACACTTTTTCCATCAATGATACTTTTAGGAAGTGAAGATTTTGTTATTTCAGCAATAGTTGGTAAAATATCAATATTCATTATTGGGATGTTAATAGTTCTCCCTAATTTAATTTTTTTTGGATAGTATATAATACAAGGTTCTCTATGTCCTCCTTCTAATGAGGTGCCTTTTCCTTCTCTAAAGGGATAAGCAGAACCTGCATGGTCTCCATAACTTAACCACGGACCATTATCTGAAGTAAAAATGACTATTGTATTTTCCTCAAGATTATTTTCTTTTAATGTTTTTAATATTTGACCTACAGACCAATCTATTTCCATAATCACATCACCATACAACCCTCTTTTTGATTTTCCTTTAAACTTGTCTGAAACATACAATGGAACATGGGGTTGTGGATGGGCTATATATAAGAAAAAAGGATCCTTTTTATTCTTCTTAATAAAGTCAATACTTCTTTCTGTAATTTGAGTTGTAAGTAAAGATTGATTGGTCAATGTATCAATAATCGTATTATTATCATATAAAGGAAGTGGGCCATAATTAGACCCTGCCCCTTGATCTGGGTGAAATGGCCACATATCATTAGAATAAGGAATACCAAAATACTCATCAAAACCCTGATTGTTAGGCATGAACATAGAATGATCTCCCAAATGCCATTTTCCAAAAATACCGGTATGATAACCAGCTGCTTTCAACATTTCGGCTATAGTGATTTCTGATAAACTTAACCCTATTTTACTATTAGGAGGATATGCACCATGTACACCAACTCGATTAGGATAACACCCCGTAAGGAGGGCAGCTCTAGATGCTGAACAGATTGGTTGTGCCGTATAATAATCAGTTAATCGGATGCCATTTTTAGCCATTTTATCTAAATGAGGTGTTTCAATATTTGGAGATCCGTAACACCCTAAATCTTCATACCCTTGATCGTCTGTTAAAATGATAATTACATTGGGTTTATCATCCTTTATTTTTTTTTCCCTTTCTAAAAATTGATGATGTTTACAAGAAATAATACTCAATAAAAAAGAGAAAATACATAATACTCTTTTTTTTCTACCTACTAATATTAAGTTCAAATTTGTCACTACCAAGCGAAACAATGTCAATAAAACTAGATTTGTTGTTCTCATAATCTTTGATAATTCTTAGCCTATATAAACTTTTATACAATAGTTTATATTTTAGTAAAACTAAATCGATTTAGTGACATTAAAAAATAAATATTTGATTTTTATGAATTCTTTATCTAAGATGAATAAAACTTATTAATATAATTTACTTTCAGACCGGAAATCTCTGTATTTGAAACCATTGAAAAGGATGGAATTAACAAGGCTAAAACTCCTTTTAGCTATCTAAATGTATCCATATATTTACAAATACAATACTTTCACTAGACTAATTAAACTAAAAGGAATTATATACTCTTATAATGTTTATATAACTTAATTATTAATCATGGTTTATATGATTAGTCATAAAACCATTAATGACTCCCTCCCCTGCCATTTATTATTAAAATTATATATTAATACACTAACACATTTACAGCAATTGCTACAAACATATAATTCTTGAAGACATGTTAACCAAATAGTAAAAGAATGCTTAGCGATAAATAACATTGTAGAATTCACCATTAAGAGTTCCTATCTTATTGATACAATACGCAGAGGATGATCTAATTATATAATTAATAATTTGTTTGTTACAATAAAGTTAATATATTTACAATTCACTAAATCGATTTAGTGAATTGTAAAATATAACTAAACTATACTCTTAATTAATGAAAAAAACCAAACAAACAAAAGAAACACCATTGCTGACTATGGTGTCTTTGAAGCGCAAAAAAGAAAGACACAAAATTGCTATTATGTTAGGAATTATAATTTTTTGTCTTATTCAAACTAATGCTTTTGCTTTTTATCAGCAAAATGATCAAATTGTTATTACTGGAATTGTTACTGACTCTAAAGGAATTCCATTACCTGGAGTTAATGTTTCTGAAAAGAATACAAACAATGGTGCCATTACCGATTTTGATGGTAATTTTACTATTAAAGTATCTTCTCAAAATTCAGTATTAGTTTTTTCTTATGTTAGTTTAAAAACATTAGAAATAACTGTTGGACAAAATACGAAACTTAATATTCAACTTGAAAACGATCCTCAATCATTAGATGAGGTGGTTTTAGTGGGTTATGGTAGCCAAAAAAGAATAAGTGTCGTAGGAGCACAATCTACTATTAAACCTCAAGAACTTAAACAACCTGTAGCTAATATTAGCACTATGCTTGCAGGTAGAGTTGCCGGATTAACAGGTGTGCAACGTGATGGTTTACCTGGGTATGATGGTGCCGACATTTGGATACGTGGTATTTCTTCTTTTGGAAACGCAAAGCCCTTGGTATTAGTCGATGGGGTGGAGAGGTCCTTAGATAATTTAAATCCAAATGATATTTCATCTTTCACAATACTAAAAGACGCATCAGCAACTGCTGTTTATGGTATTCGTGGTGCAAATGGAGTTATTCTTATAGAAACAAAAAAAGGCACATTAGGCAAACCCAAAGTTACAGTAGACTATAATGAAGGTGTTACTTTTTTCACCAAAGTACCTGAACTAGCCAATGGAGAGACCTATATGAGGTTAGCTAATGAGGCTCTAACTACTCGTGGTCAAATACCTAGATACTCAGAAGAGTATATTCAAAATACCGTTAATAAAGTAGATCCATTTTTATATCCCGATGTGGATTGGATAGATGCTGTGTTTAATGACTTTGGTAGAAATCGTCAAGGTTTTGTTAACGTATCTGGTGGTTCTGAAGATGCAGTATATTATGTATCTGTTGGGTATTATGATGAAACGGGGTTGTTTGTTACAGATGGGTTTGAGGATTACGATTCTGACACTAGATTTAAACGTTATAATTTTACATCAAATTTAACGGTAGATATTACAAAAACCACTAAAGCTCATGTAGGTGTACAAGGTTATGTATCCGATGGCACTTATCCTGGTGCAGGAGTTGGATCCGTTTTTAGTGCTGCTATGGAAGCTCCTCCTGTGGTTTATCCAGTTCTATATCCTGGAGGCTTTGTTCCAGGGAGAAGCTCGAATGGAGGGCTAAGAAACCCTTATGCTGATGTGGCACGTAGAGGATATCAAAATCAAATAAAAAACAACTTAAACTCAAATTTACGTTTAACTCAACAATTAAATTTTTTAACAGAAGGTTTGTCATGGACTGGTATGTTTGCTTTTGATACTTATAATCAGCAATACATAACGAGAAATAAAAGAGAAACAACCTATTTTGTAGATGAAAATTTCCCATACACTGAAGATGGAGAATTGTTGCTGAATGAAACCTATCTAGGGCAAAATTATTTAGGATATGACAGAAGTAATGGAGGTAATAGAAAGTTCTATATAGAAACATCCTTTAGTTACAATCGTGATTTTGATAAACATTCGATTAGCGGTTTATTTTTATATAATCAGTCTGATTACGTTGATGCTTTTGCTGGAGATTTTATAGGCTCTATTCCCTTTAGAAATAGAGGTGTTGCAGGTCGAGCTACTTATGCTTATGACGATAAATACTTCTTTGAAGTTAATGCAGGTTACAACGGTTCTGAAAATTTTGCACCATCAAATCGTTATGGTTTCTTTCCCTCCCTAGCTTTTGGTTGGGTGGCTTCAAATGAGAAGTTTTTTGAGCCAATAAGCAATACTATTAGTTATTTAAAAATTAGATATTCTGATGGGCTTGTAGGTGATGAATCTGGAGCTGGTAGATTTGCTTATCTTGATAGAGTGGATCAAGCTGGAGGCTTTGGATATACTTTTGGTGAAAATGCCACGGGTCAAGATGGTATTCGTGAAACTTATTATGGTGTAGATGTTGCTTGGTCTGAATCAAGAAAGCAAGATTTAGGTATTGAGATGAATCTATTTGACAACAAACTTCAACTTATTTTTGATGTATTTAAAGAACATACAGAAGGAGCATTCCTCCGTAGAAGAGATTTGCCTAATTATTTAGGGCTTACCGGAGATCCTTATGGAAACCTAGGAATTGTGGAGAATAAAGGTTTTGATGGAAGTATTAACTTTAGTAATTCTTTTGGAGACTTTAATCTAGGATTTAGAGGTACCTTCTCGTATAACAGAAATAACATTCTTAAAAATGGAGATCCAAAACAACTTTACGATTGGCAAGACCGTATAGGGACTCCATTATTAGCAATATATGGCTTAGAAGCATTAGGATTGTATTCTCTTGACGACGATTCTAACGGTGATGGTTTCATTACTTCAGATGATGGTGATTTTCCAGAACAGTTTGGTCAAATAATGCCTGGAGATATTAGATATAGAGACCTTAATGAGGATGGTAAAATTGACTCTTATGACCAAAAAGAAATTGGGCAAGGAGATGTTCCTGCACTTACCTATGGGTTTGGGGTCACGGTAGAATGTAAAGGTTTGGATATTAGTTTATTTTTTCAGGGACAGAATGAAGCCGATAGAATAATAAACGGAGGAGGTATTAGACCATTTGATGGTGGTGGTGGTACTACAAACCTTTATGCCATAGCCGAGGACAGATGGACACCTGAAAATGATAATTCAAACGTTTTTTACCCAAGGTTGTCTTTTGGAGATACTGGTATAGGTCAAAATAACAATTCTCAAACGAGTACTTGGTGGTTGAGAGATATTGACTTTTTAAGGTTAAAAACTGCTGAAATAGGCTATTCATTCCCAGAAAAGTTTTCTAGCAAATTTGGAATAGAAAACACACGAATATACATGCGGGGAACAAACTTATTTACCTTAAGCAAATTTGATCTTTGGGATCCAGAATTAAATACTAGTAATGGAGCAACTTATCCTAATATTTCAGTAATATCTTTTGGTTTTAACGTATTATTTTAAAAAAAATATCATGAAAAAAATAGTATTAACAATTTTAGTATTAACAGCAGTATCATGCAACGATGATTTTTTTGATCAAGTACCAGACGATCGACTAACTTTTGAAGAAACATTCTCCAAAAAGAACACTGCAGAAATGTATTTAACATCTGTTTATAACCATATGCCTAGTAATTTCGATCAACGTTACTCGGCAAGTAATTCAGTTCCCGCAACTGGTGGTTCTGATGAAGGAGAGTATATATGGTCCTTTCATTTAGGTAATTACTTCAATATAGGTGACTGGAACCCAACAACACAGCATGTAAGTACTTTATGGTCTAACTTTTATAGAGCAATTCGGTCTGCATCAACTTTCATACAAAATATTGATCAATGTCAAGATTGTACTCCAACTGATATAGAAAAATATATAGCTGAAGCAAAAGTACTCAGAGGCTTCTATTATTATAATCTCATAAGACTATATGGTCCTGTTATAATTATGCCAGAAATACCCGTAGAAGCAGATGCCGATTTAACAACTTTAGGACTAAGAAGAAATACTTTAGAAGAATGTGTAAATTATATAATTAGTGATTTAGATCAAGGAATTGCAGTATTGCGTAAATATAACCAAGGAAGTGACGATGTAGGTAGAATGGATGACCCGTTTGCTATGGCAATTAAAGAAAAAACCTTATTATTCTACGCAAGTCCTCTATTTAATGGAAATTCTGATTATGCTTCTTTGGTAAATGATGAAGGAGTTTCTTTAATCCCTCAAACAACCGATGTGAATAAATGGAAATTGGCAGCTGATGTTGCTAAAGAATTTATTAACACCTATGTACCTAAAACCTTTTCTCTTTATAGAGAATACGACTCAAATGGCACATATAGTCCATATATGTCTTGTAGAAACGTAATGCTAAAAGATTTTAATTCAGAAATGATTTATTCAAGAATACGTGGTGGTAACTCTCATTTTTACGAATGTACACCCTATCATATTGGTTACCCTGCTGAGGTACGAGGAGGAGGAGGTTTGAGTCCTACCCAAGAAATGGTTGATGCCTATTTTATGGCTAATGGACGTTCAATAGATGATCCTGCATCTGGTTATCAGGAAACAGGGTTTACAGATTATCAAGCGCCTTTTGACTTTGAATCCAGATCCACATTTAATCAATGGGTAGGTAGAGAGCCAAGATTTTATGTAGGAATTACATATAATAATAGTTTATGGATTGATAGAACATATGGAAACGTTGTTACAACAATGTGGTTCGCTGGTAATTCAGGAAAACAGGTGGGAGCAAATGATTACCCTCCAACCGGTTATTTAATAAGAAAGTTTGTACCCGCTGAATATTGGAAAAATGCTGGAGGTAGAACAACAATTCCTTATTTAAGACTTGCAGAAATTTATTTAGATTATGCTGAAGCTTTAAATGAATACGACCCAGGAAATTTAGATATTTTAAAATATTTAAACATTATAAGGGAAAGAGCTGGTATAGCATTATATGGTGAAGATTTAATTGCTCCTGCAAACCAAACAGAAATGCGCGAAGCCATTAGAAAAGAAAGACGCGTTGAACTCGCTTACGAAAGCGTTAGGTATTTCGATGTAAGAAGGTGGAAAATTGCTGAAGATGTTTTAGCTGGACCTTTCCATAGCATGGATATTAATGCTACTAATGAAGCTGATTTTTACAAAAAAATAATTTTTGAGCAACGTGTATTTAACAAGAATCATTATTTATGGCCAATACCACAAGATGAACTTAACAGT
Organism: Mariniflexile litorale; assembly: GCF_031128465.2. GTDB lineage: Bacteria > Bacteroidota > Bacteroidia > Flavobacteriales > Flavobacteriaceae > Mariniflexile > Mariniflexile litorale. The sequence continues at coordinate 119,187 of NZ_CP155618.1, forward strand.
AACACGGCTTTAAAACAAAATCCAGGTTGGTAATTTATTCATCCAGAGTCAATTTATATTGTGTTAGTTTATCAAGAAGCCTTCTTCATTGAAGCAGGGTTTTTATAAAAAAATAAAGATGATAATTTTAAAAATAATGATATTCCCTACTCTACTTATGTTAGTCTTAACTTCTTATGTTAAGATAAATAATAAAGTTTCAGTTGATTATATAGATAAAACTCCTGGTGAAAATAATTTAAAAAACACAAAATGATATTGCATCATTTTTAAAATAATAATATTAAAATAAAAAAATCATGAAGAAAATTTTAAATTCTACACTAGTACTGATGGTAACTTTGGTATTATTTTCATGTACAGAAGATGGCTTTAATTTAAAAGGCTATCCAGATTCAGTAATAAATGATGACCCACCTGGATCTCCTCCAAGAGGTCTTAAAGAAAATTGGAATGGGCATTCAGATGTTTTGAACCGTAAATATTTCGATACCTATTTAGCTGTCTATTATGGAAATGAAGTAAATCGGGAAATTGAATGGCCATATGCTTTTATAAGCGATTCATGGAAATCTGTCATAAACAATTATGGGGATTTTGGAGATGAAGGAAGTAGACTTTACGCAGTAATACATGAAGATTTAAGTTCTGAATCTTATATATCAACTTATTTTGATGAAGTATCAAATTTCCAAAGCCTTATAGATATATCTTTAGAAGGAGCTGAAATAGATACTAATAATAAAGATAGAATAGTATTTCTCATAGAAAATCTTGTAGAAAGTTCAGTAAAAGGGGTTAAAGGAGCCATAGGAAAAGAACTTTGGAAAGATCAGTTTGCCAAGATTTTTGCATACGATATTTATAAGGACATGGGGCTTGACGCTGACGCTCAACGCATTTACGATGCAGCTATAGCCGAAGAAGTATCCTATCCTTCAGCTAATATTTTTTGGTTTAGAGATTGGTTTTTACCATTGTATGAAAATTATAATGGCTCAGTAATTTTTAGTAACTTTTTTAAACTACTTTCAGAAAAATACCCCCTAACCGGAAACTCATATTCAAGAGACCTCAATTTAGGAGAAATGATTCACTTTTTTAGTGGTGCCACTGGTGAAGATTTACAACCACTAGCAGAAATAGCTTTTGGCTGGAATGATGTATATGAAGAGTTATTGTTTCAAGCTAAAGCAAAATTCCCAGATCTTAACTATCCTTTCGATCCTGTTACTGAAGTAATAGATGTAACCAACCAAGGAGTACTTTCAGTAAGTAGAGACAATAATGGAGGGCCAAGCCATAAAGAAGGTTCTCCAAAAGTTATTGATGCTAGTGTTGATTCAAAATTCTTAGTTGACAAATATCCTAATGAACCTATTTGGATTCAACTACAATATGCTGAACCTGTAGCTATTAGTCAATATTCAATCTCATCTGCAAATGATGCTCCAGACAGAGACCCTAGAAAATGGGAGTTAACTGGATCAAAGGATGGCATAAACTGGGTTAGTTTACATACTAAAGAAAACGAAGCCTTTAGTGGCAGGAAGCAAACTAAAACCTACTCATTTTCTAATGAAGAAGAATATAGCTTTTATAGACTACACATTCATGAAAATGGTGGTAGTAGCCTTATGCAAGTTTCAGAAATCAGATTTTTCTCAATTCAAGAAATTAGAGAGTTGGATTATACTGGAGATGCTACTTTAACGGTAAGTACAGAAAATATAAATGGTTCTGATGGAGCAGAAGGATCACTTAAAGCAGTAGATGGGGATGTAGAAACAAAATTTCTTGTTGATTTTTCAGGTTCTCTGTGGATGCAACAAGAATTAGCTGAAGCTAAAGTAATAACCCGGTATACAATCACTTCAGCTGATTCTGCAGTTGATAGAGATCTCAAAACTTGGGAGTTTCAAGCTTCTAATGACGGAAGCGCATGGGAAACATTAGATACACAAACAGACCAGAGCTTCCCAAACCGGCGTCAAACAATAACCTTCCCAATTTCTAACAACACAGAGTATCTGTATTACAGGATAAGTATTAGCGAGAATAATGGAGGTAGTTCTATACAATTAAGTGAGTGGAGATTAATAGGGCCCAGATAAAATCCCTTAGAAAAAACCATCGGTTATAATAATCGATGGTTTTTTTATTAATTAACTAAATCGTTTTGTTTATTTAAAAAAAATAAGACAATCATTAATTTCAAAATATTTTGTTTTGCTACTTAAAACTAAATTTTAATAGTAGTCATTAGAAAAAAGGAGATGCTCCTTTTAGTGATAATACTAAGCTAAAATCGTCTGGAAAAGTAACAATCTTCAGTACAGACGCATTTTTGATTTAAACAATACAATCTAAAAAAAAATTGGATTTTAAAACTTCGTTAAAACAGCAATGTCATTATTTATCAAATAATGACAACAAAATTGAATCTAAATTTATTTTACTTCGCTTTTATCAATAAAAAATATTCTTCCTTTTTTAGTGATTATTTAATACAGCTAACTACACTTATTTTTTGAGTTTTATTCAATTTGCTATTTAAGTATATTAAGACCTAAAATAAGGTAAACAATAAATTTAGCTTAGTGACAGAAGTGAAATTTTTATTTAACATAAAAATAATGTAATTAAATAATTAATAGTTTGTTAGTTGCAATAAAGTTAATATATTTACAATTAACTAAATCGATTTAGCTAATTGTAAATAATAACTAAACAAAACTATTAACTAATGAAAAAAACAGAACAAATAAAAGAAACACCATCACTAGCTATGATGTCTTTGAAGCGTAAAAAAAAAAGATATAAGATTTCGGCTATTTTAGGATTTTTAATTTTTTGTCTTACTCAAACTAATGCTTTTGCTTTTTATTTGCAAAGTAACCCTATTGTAATTACTGGAATTGTAACAGATTCTGAAGGGATTCCTTTGCCAGGAACTAATGTATCAGAAAAGAATACAAACAATGGCGCTATTACCGATTTTGATGGTAATTTCACTATAAAAGTATCATCTCAAAATTCAATATTAGTTTTTTCTTATGTTAGCTTGAAAACAGTAGAAATTACAGTTGGACTACAAACAAGAATTAATGTGGTACTTGAAGAAGATAACCAAAAACTTGACGAAATAGTACTTATCGGTTATGGTAGTCAGCAAAGAAAAGCAGTATCTACTGCTGTCACCAAAGTAAAATCTAATGACTTTAATCAAGGTGTCGTTTCATCTCCTTTAGATTTAATACAAGGTAAAGTCGCTGGCCTACAAATTACCCGTCCTAGTGGCAACAATCCTAACTCGAGTGTAGCTATACAACTAAGAGGTATTACTTCCTTAACTGGTTCTTCTTCTCCGTTAATAGTTATTGATGGTGTTCCAGGAGGAAACTTAGATCTCCTTCAGCAAAATGACATTGAATCCTTTGACGTTTTAAAAGATGGTGCAGCTGCTGCAATTTATGGTACACGTGGTACAAATGGAGTTATTTTAATTACGACTAAAAAAGGAAAGAAAGGACAAAGTAGCTTTAATTATTCTACATTCTTGTCAAAAGACTATGTAAATACTAAGCCTAACTTTTTATCAGCTGATGAATTTCGCCAAGCCATAACTGATGGTATTATCAGTGCTGATAATGATTTGGGTTCATCTACAGATATATTTGATGAATTAGTAAATGAATCTAATTTAACACAATATCACAACTTTGTAGCTTCCGGCGGAAGTGAAACAGGTACTTATAGAGCATCTATTTATTATAAAGACTCCCAGGGCATTGCTTTAGAGAATGGACGTGAAGAATTTGGTGTTAGAGGTAGCTTCAACCAATCGGGCTTAAATGATAAATTTGAATTTGCTTCTAGTGTTGGCGTAAATATCAACGATGCTAATCTTTTAGGCGGGGGTCAATTTGGTATTGTAACAGATTGGAATCCTACCGCTCCTATTTTTGCAGAACCAGGAGGAGATCTCAATAATGAAGGTCTGTATGGTTATTATCAACCTGTAAATGGTTATAATCCCTTTTCAGAATATAAGAATCGCATAAATCAAAGAAAACAACTTACCTTTTCTGGTGATATAAAATTAAGTTATGAATTTATACCTGGTTTTGTCGCATCTATATTTGGCTCGTACCAAAGAAATTCATGGGATGATAGACGTTATAGATCTACCCAAGATTATGCCCAATATAATTCCGGAAGTGAATATAAAGGCACAGGATATGCCTACAAGGGAAATCACTTAGATTTTACCAAAACGCTTGAACCTACAATAGTCTATAATAAAGATTTTGGTGATAGCTTCTTTGAATTTTTAGGAGGATATAGTTACCAATATGCCACTACTGAAAATTATTCTGTAGATAATAGTGGTTTTTATACAGATGGTTTTCAGGATTGGAACCTTGGAGCAGGTAATGCTATTACTGATGAATTACTTCCCGATCCAAATCTTTCTAGCTTTAAAGAAGATAATACGTTGATTGCTTATTTTTCAAGATTGAGCTATAATTATAAAGATCGTTATTTTTTACAGGCTTCTGTTAGACATGAGGGATCGTCCAGATTTGGAGCAAACAATAAGTGGGCAACTTTTCCTGCAATTTCTGGAGCATGGGTGATCTCAGATGAGATGTTTATGAAAAATGTTGACTTTGTAAAAAATTTAAAACTTAGAGCAGGTTATGGTGTGACTGGTAATCAAGGTATTCCCAATTATCAATCTATTGTAACACTGGGTACTGGAGGTAAATATCCAATTTTTGTTGGAAATGCAATTGACCCTACTTATTTTCAAACATATGGTCCTGTTAAAAACCCCAATCCCAATCTTAAATGGGAAACAAAAAAAGAATTTAACATAGGTTTAGATTTTGGAACGTTTTCGAACAGATTAACTGGTTCCATAGATATATACTCAAGAAAAACAGAAGATTTACTTTTAAACTATGATGTGCCACAACCTCCATTTGTTCAAAGTAGTATTTATACAAACGTAGGTGATATAAAAAACAAAGGGTTAGAATTAAGTCTTAGTTATCGTATTATTAACAAAGGAGATTTTTCATGGACTGCTGATTTTGTAGGAAGTTATCAAACCAATGAGTTGAGTAAATTATCTAATCAGATTTTTGCTGCTGAGGAATTATTTGGTGGAAACATTGGAAACCCAGGGAACTTAGGCAATGCTATTAGAAACACAGAAGGTGGTCCTATCGGAAATTTTTATGGCAAACGCTTTGCTGGATTTACAGCGGATGGCAAATGGTTATTTCATAAGGCAGATGGAACTATTGGAGGTGTGAGTGATATGGTAGATGAAGACAAAGAAATAATAGGCAATGGTTTACCTAAATACTACGCTTCTTTCACAAACACTTTTAAATATAAAAACTTGGATTTAACTATTTTCTTTAGAGGTAAATTCAAGTATGATATCTTAAATACTGTAGATATGTTTTATGGTAACCAAAATCTGAAGCCAGGCATACTCACTTCAGCATTAGGGCAATATAGCCAGATTAGCCAAGCACCTCAATATTCAGATTATTATTTGGAAAGTGGTGATTTCATCAAATTAGATAATATAACCTTAGGTTACAATTTTAATTTACCAGACAAAAGTCCAATTACTGGTCTGCGTATTTTTGGTAGTGCAAGGAACTTAGCAACTTTTACTGGATATACTGGTAGAGATCCTGAAGTTCAAGATACAGGTCTATATCCAGGGATAGATGATAGAGATTTTTATCCACGTACTACTACCATAACGGCAGGAATTAATATCAATTTTTAATATTTATTGACATGAAAAAAACAAACTTATATAAAATAAAAGGTCTTCTTTTACTCGTAATCACGTTTGGGTGCACAAATTTAGATGAAACGACGTATTCGGAATTATCAGCAAGCAATTTTTATAAAACCGAATTAGAACTCATACAAGCAAACTTAAGACCATTTACCCACATGCAAGCATGGCTAGCTTGGTCAGGACAAAGTGCCTACTATTATCATAGTGAACTTTCTGCCGACCAAACTGCTTGGCCTCAGAAAGGAAGGCATGCGTATGATAACGGAGACCATATCCGGCAACACTACCATACATGGACTGATCAAGAAAGCCGTTTAAACAACACTTGGAGATTAATGTGGACTGGTTTAGGCTATGTCAATACAGCTATAGAAAATATAGAAGCAGTAAATCCCCTAGCTATAGGAGTTGCCCCAGAACGACTGGCATCAATAGTAGCAGAAGCGAAGGTACTTAGAGCATATCACTACATGAAAATTATGGATTTGTGGGGTAATGTGCCAATTGTTACAACAGTAGGTATACCCAACGATCCTCCAACCGCTGATCGTAAAGAAGTATTTGCTTTTATTGAGCAAGAACTTCTTGATAATGTTGAAAAGTTACAACTATTATCTCCGAAGCTAATTGGAAGAATGTCAAGAGCTGTAGGATATTCAATGCTTTCAGAACTTTATCTCAATGCTGAAATATGGTCTGGAACACCCCGCTGGGAAGACTGCATTACTTATTCCGATAAAATTATTAATGGAGAGGGAGGTGCGTTAACAGGAAACATAGTCCTTGATCAAGATCCTTTAGGCCCATTTAATAATACAAACCATAAATCTCCAGAGAATATATTTCAATTTCCGTTTAGCCGTAAAAATGATTTTGGGTATGATTGGAGGTCTTTCTATATGGGCTTCTCAAACATGACTGCTGCATTAGATGTTAACTTTTCTGGCAATAACGCTTTTGTAGTGATACCAACGGCATTTAATGCATATAAAGAAAATGACATTCGTAAACAAGAATGGTTTCTATTTGGACCTCAGTTTAAAATAGATACTAATGAGCCAATCTTAGGTTCAGAAGAGTATCGTGGACAACCTTTTGTTTATGTTAATAATATAAGAAGAAATACAGAAGGTCAAACTGGTGAAGGCTCTATGACAGATGGCGAAGAAAATAGTGGTGCAAGATTTTATAAATACAGAGCCGGTAGACAAGATGACGAGAACTACTTGGAAGGGGATTATGTGATATATAGATTAACTGAAATCTATTTCAACAAAGCTGAAGCTATTATACGTTCAAACGAAGGTGTTGCTACACAGGAAGCTGTTGATCTAATCAACGAAAGTAAAATACGTTATTTTACACCCGCTGATTGGGTAAGTGAAATGTATACCACAACTACTTTAACTACCGATGAATTGCTTGCAGAGCGAGGTAGAGAGTTTATATTCGAAGGAAAGAGACGTACCGATTTAATTCGCTTCGGCAAATTCACTACAGCTTCATGGTGGGATCATGAACCTACAGGTGATTTAACACGGACGCTATACCCAATACCATTGAAACAATTACAAGCTAACCCAAATCTAGATCAAAACCCTGGATACAACTAATAATTAAAATAATGAAAACATATTTTTTAAAATTGAACAACATCGTCTATTTAGCTTTTCTGATTTCTCTGTTTTCCTGTGATGGAAGACGTGATTTTCCAGACTTGGTAGAGAGTGATGTTAATCTTGATAATTATGATATTATTCTATTAATATCAGGAGACAGTCAAAATGTTACTGCCTCTTTTGAACCAAATATTGTACCTAATAGAGATTACGTATGGGCTGTTGATGATCCTAATGTTGCTGATTTGGTAGTAAACGAAGATAAATCCGTATCTCTTACTGCTACAGGGTCAGGAAGCACTACGCTACGTATTACTGCTGCTGATGACGATTCTATAACCGCATCGGTGCCTTTAAAAGTAATATCTGGAGCTCCAGTCGATATTACAGATCAAAGCACTATTACTGTGAACAGGGAATATAATGGTGGGGCTAATGGATCGGAAGGATCATTAAAGTTAATCGATAACAATTTAGATACAAAATACTTATCTGGATATGTGGCGCCATTTTGGATAAACCTAGAGTTTGATACTCCGGTAATTGCTGGATATTATTCGTTTACATCAGGAAATGATGCCCCAAGCAGAGATCCACGTGATTGGGAAATTCAAGGCTCATTGGATGGAACAACTTGGGATACTTTAGACACAAGAACTGAATACAGTTTTCCTGACAGGAAATTGACACGAGAGTTCTACTTTGAAAACAGCACTGCTTATAAGTATTATAGATTTGATGTTTTGAAAAATAATGGTAACAGTTTGTTTCAAATGCAAGAATGGCGTTTATTTTCTTTACCCAATTAATTTAATAGTTTATTCATAACATGGAAACACTCCAATCATTTCAAAAATATATAAGTGTTTCATATTAAATTACAATCATAAAGAACAAGTTATTATTAATAAGCTTAATAGTTTTACATGTTTAAAAAAAATACAGATGATAATTTTAAAAAAAATAATATTTCCCACAATACTTTTATTAGTATTAACCTCTTTTGTTAAAATAAATAATAAAGTTTCAGTTGATTATATTGATAAAAATAAAGCCCTTGATGAAAATACCGAAAAAGCATTTAAGGAAATTATTTATAAAACATATCCAAAACTGATGAGAAAATATAATCCACATGCAATCACGGACTTAAAAGTAATTATTAAATCTAATAATGAAAATAATGGAGCATTCGTAGCATACGCAAGCGGGAATACTGTTACTGTAAGCACAGACTGGATGCTTAAAAATCCTCATGATTTTGACCTTATGACACATGAAATCATGCATCTCATTCAAGCTTATCCTAATGGAGCTGGTCCGGGATGGCTTACTGAGGGAATTGCAGACTATGTACGCGATAAATATGGGTTAAACAATGAAAAAGCGGGGTGGAAACTAACTAATTATAATTCAAATCAACATTACACTAATAGTTATCGAATTACAGCTCGTTTTCTAAAATGGATTGAAAATCAATATAATAAAAATCTTGTAAAAAAGCTTGATAATTCATTAAGAAAAAATCAATATTCAACAATTCTATGGGGACAATTAACAGGTAAAAATCTAGATGAACTATGGAGTGTATATTCAGCAAATCCAATAATAAATTAAAAAAACAACCGTAAAACTAAATAGAAATATTTTACAAAATGATTTTGAAAAAACAATTTACTTTTTTATGGTTTATAAGTTTTCTTTTTGCGACTTCAGTCAATAATGCACAAGAAGGCTTAAGGGCTCCTGCATACCCTTTAGTTACCCACAATCCAAACTTTAGTATTTGGTCTATGGACTCTGAGCTCAATGGCTCAGCAACTCAACATTGGACAGAGCAAGATCATTCTTTACTTGGTATTTTAAAAGTTGACAATGAATATTATCGTTTTTTAGGTGCAGAAACCAAAGTTTATGAATCTATTTTAGCTGCTTCTGATGAAAGTGATTACCAAGTAGATTACACTGAAAAAAAACCGAATTCTGGTTGGGAAAAAACAAATTTTAATAGTAGTCATTGGAAAAAAGGAGAAGCTCCATTTTGTGATGTTATTAAGGAAGCTAAAACCATCTGGAAAAGTAACAATCTTTGGTATAGACGCTCTTTTAATTTAAACAATACGAATCTAAAAAAAACGTATTTAAAACTTCGTCATGATGATAATGTTATTGTTTATTTAAACGGCAACAAGATTTATGAAACTGAAGGATGGCAACATAGCTATAAATACATTCCCATAGACCAAAATATTATTAAACAATTAAAGTCAAAAGATAATGTACTTGCTATTCATGTAAAAAATACAGCAGGAGGTCAGTGGTTAGACGCTGGTTTAGTTATTGAAGCTCCAACTATGCAAAATGTATCTTTAAAAAAGGCAAAACAAATCGATGTCATTCTAAATGCAACTCAAACCATATACACATTTGATTGTGATAATGTTGAACTTACTGCTACATTCACTTCTCCATTATTGTTAGATGACTTAGATTTAATGAGTCGTCCAATATCTTATTTATCTGTAAAAGTAAAATCAAAAGATAAAAAAGAGCACCAAGCAAAATTATATATTGGAGCATCTAGCAACATTGCAGTATATACACCTCAACAAGAAATTGTAGTTACTAAATATACACAAAACAATCTTAATATTCTTAAAGCTGGTACTGTAGAACAACCCAGATTACAAAAAAAAAGTGATGATATGCGTGTAGATTGGGGGCATGCTTATTTAGCTTCTTCAACTACAAATAGTCAACACTACATAAGCACCTCTAACACATCACTCCTACCTTTTGTATCTCATGTCAAAATTGACTCAAAAACAGAAATTACCGGTAAAAATTTAGTATTAAATACTATTACCAACTTCGGATCTGTAGGAACAGAAGAAACAGGCACTATCGTAATGCTTGGTTATGATGAAGTATACAGCATCAACTATTTTGGATCCCATTTAAAACCTTGGTTTAAAAAAGATGGTATATCTATGGATAGCAGTTTAGCAATAGCTTCAAACAACTATAAAAGCATCATAAAACGTGTGGAAACATTTGACAAAAAAATATATGAAGATTGTTTAAATGCTGGTGGTAAAAAATATGCAGATTTATGCATTTTAGCTTATAGACAAGCCATTGCTGCACATACATTAGTAGAAAGTCCAGAAGGTGAAATTCTTTTTCTTTCAAAAGAAAATAATAGTGGAGGTTTTATAAATACAGTAGACGTCACCTACCCTTCTGCCCCATTGTTTTTAATTTACAATCCCGATTTATTAAAAGGGATGTTAAACGGCATCTTCTATTATAGTGAAAAAAGCGGAAAATGGAACAAACCTTATCCTACACATGATTTAGGTGTTTATCCAATTGCTACTGGACATATCTATGGAGAAGATATGCCTGTTGAAGAAGCGGGAAATATGATCATATTAACTGCTGCTATTGCACAACAAGAAGAAAATGCCGACTATGCAAAAAAACATTGGGAAACATTAACCACATGGGCAAACTATTTAACCGAAGAGGGTTTTGATCCAGGCAATCAATTGTGTACTGATGATTTTGCTGGCCATTTAGCCCGAAATGCAAATCTTTCTATAAAAGCTATTATAGGAATTGCTTCTTATGGCAAACTTGCTGGCATGTTAGGTGATAAAGAAACAGAAAAAAAATACATGTCAACAGCAAAAAAATTAGCGAAAGATTGGATGAAAATTGATGCAGATGGTAGTCATTATAGCTTAGCATTTGAAGCTAAAGGAACATGGAGTCAGAAGTACAATCTAGTTTGGGATGAGATATTAGATTTGAATATTTTTTCAAAATCTATCATGAAAAAAGAAATCAAATATTACCTAACCAAACAAAACAAATATGGTTTACCTCTAGATAGTAGAAAAACGTATACAAAATCTGATTGGGTAATTTGGACAGCAACTTTAGCTGAAAACGAAGCCGATTTTGAAGCCTTAGTTGCCCCCATATGGAAATATGCTAATGAAACTTTAGACCGGGTACCAATAAGTGATTGGCACGAAACCACAAATGCTAAAAAAGTAGGATTTAAAGCTCGCTCTGTTGTTGGAGGTTATTTTATAAAACTTTTAAAGGTTAAAGAGAAATAATAATTTAAAAGAAACTTAATGAAAATCCTTTTGAAATCCTTTATTTTATTTCTTGTGTCTACTACATTTTTTTGTTGTAAACCAATTGAAAAACATAACTTAACTAAATACGTTAATCCTTTTATTGGAACTGGTGGTCACGGACATACATTTCCAGGAGTTAGTGCTTCTTTTGGAATGATACAGCTAAGCCCAAACAATGGACAAGGCGGTTGGGATTGGTGTTCAGGTTACCATTATTCAGATTCAATTGTAATAGGCTTTAGTCATTTAAACTTGAGTGGTACTGGTGGAAGCGATTTGAAAGATATTCTATTTATGCCTATAAATAAAAAAGTTGACTTAACCACTTCGTTCTCAGCTCGAGATGCTCCTTACAGATCCCAATACTCACACCAGAATGAATCTGCAACTTCAGGATATTATAGTGTTTTTTTGAAAGACCATAATATTAATGTGGAGTTAACCGCAAATTTAAGAACTGCTTTTCACAAATACACGTATAAAAAAAACGATCTTCAGTCTGTAGTAATAGATTTAGAAACAACTACTGCTTCTCATATTAGAATCGAAAATAAATTTACTGTATCAGGATATAGATATAGCGAAGGATGGGCAAAAAATCAAAAAGTGTTTTTTGTTGCAAAATTTTCAAAACCTATAAGTAGAAAACAATTAATTGCAAATGGGAAAATAATTGATTCAGACTATGTAGAAGGTACTAAAACAGCCACTCAGTTATTTTTTGAAGAAGAAAATGGATCAACCTTAGAAGCCAGAGTCGCTTATTCCTCAGTAAGTATAGAAAATGCAAAAGAAAATTTAGATTATGATAAGAATTTTGATGAAGCTAAAAAAAAAGCTATTAAAAACTGGGATAAAGAACTTAATGATATAGTTGTTGAAACAAAAGTAGATTCACTTAAAACAATATTCTATACATCACTTTATCATGCTAAACTTGCACCCACAACTTTTAGCGATGTAAATGGAGAATTTCGTTTAGAAAATGATAAGATAGCAACTAACAATAATTACACAACATATAGTACACTTTCACTTTGGGATACATTTAGGGCAGAACATCCCTTACTTACATTAATAAATCCTGAAAAAGTGGGTGATATGATCAGTTCTATGCTAGCTTATTTTGATGAACGGAATAAACTTCCGGTTTGGAATCTTTATGCCAATGAAACTAATACGATGACGGGTTACCATTCCATACCAGTAATCGTTGAAGCTTATATGAAAGGCATACGCAATTTTGATACTGAAAAGGCATTTCAGGCCATTAAAACAACAATGATGCAAAATGAAAGAGGTTTAGATCATTATAAAAAATATGGTTATGTTCCTTTTGATTTATTAGATGAATCTGTAACTATTACCTTAGAATATGCTTATGACGACTGGTGTGCGGCTCAAATGGCGAAAGCTTTAGGTTACAAAGAAGATTACAATTATTTTTTAAATAGAGCTAATAATGCTTATAAATATGTTTTTGATCCTGAAACAAAATTCATGAGAGGAAAATCTTCAGATGGAGTTAGTTGGAATGAACCTTTTGATCCTTATCGTTCAAAACATCGTAGAGATACCGACTATACCGAAGGCAATGCATGGCAACATAGTTGGTTTGTGCTTCATGATACCGAAAACTTTATTAAGATGCATGGTGGCTCTGATAAATTTACCGATATGCTTGGTCAACTATTTGTGCAACCAACAGAAATCACTGGTGAACATACTTCTCCAGATATTTCGGGTATGGTAGGCCAATATGCTCATGGTAATGAACCTAGTCATCATATTGCATACCTTTTTAATAAAGCGGGGAAACCTTGGCTTACACAATATTGGGTGAAAAAAATTCTCGATACCCAATACAACACAACACCTAATGGATTAAGTGGTAATGAAGATTGTGGGCAAATGTCTGCTTGGTATGTTTTTAGTTCAATGGGTATCTATCCTTTTAATCCTGCAAGTGCAACGTATGAAATAGGAACACCACTTTTTGATAAATCAACTATTAATTTAGAGAATGGTAAACAATTTATTATAGAAGCCAAAAATGTATCTGATAAAAATTTCTATATACAGGCTATTAAACTTAACGGAGAAAACTACAACAAAACCTTTATTACTCACGATCAAATAATTGTAGGTGGTGTTTTAACGTTTGTGATGGGGAGTCAACCAAATAAAAATTGGGGTCTAAAAAACTAAAGACATCTAATTACAAAATTTTTAATAATGTCAATATTATATATTACAATTTAATGAATAGAATGAAGAAACAAATTTTTATTTTAAGTACGTTAAGCTTTTTCTTAATTTGCTGTAGTACAACTTCTCAAATCAATACAAACGCTGTATCTCCTCCAGCCAAAAAAGTTAATGTCTTTTTAGGTAGCTCTGGAGATCATGGGCAAATGTCTCCATCTGCATCATCTCCATTTAATATGCTAAGTATTGGTCCGCAAACTTATTCGCATAATCATACTGGTTATGAATATTACGCTGAAAGATATGAAGGTTTTACGCATACGCATTTAGAAGGTGTAGGCTGTACAGGAAGTGGAGGAAATATTCTAATAAAACCTGTATTAAACAAAGATATTGATACCAAGTTACTCAAAAAAGAGCAGCAAGCAAGCCCTGGTTATTACGAGGTTTCTTTTGAAAATGGGGTACATGCTGCTATGAGTGTAAACCATAATTTTGGATTAGAAAGTTATACTTTCCCAAAGGATACCTATGAAAAAGGTTTATACATAGACCTTTCTTTTGCTCTAGCTAACAGATTTATTTCTGAAGAACATACTATTAACAACAATGTAATCTCTGGTTGGATAGATACACACACCACTTGTCATAGAGGTGTATATAGGATTTACTATGCATTAGCAGTTTCTAATCTAAACAAATTTGAAAAATTAAGTGACCACAAATATTATGCTGGCTTAAATCCGAATACAGATAATACAACAGTACAAATTAGTTTTTCTTCGGTAAATGTTGAATATGCTAAAAATAAATTAAGTGATATAAACTTAGAAACGGTAAAAAAAGCTTCAAATCAAGAATGGAATTCACTACTATCATACGTAAAAGTACAAGGTGAAGACGATCGTGAAAATTTATTTTACTCACTTTTATATAGAGGTTTACAATCTCCTTACAAAATAAGTGAAAAGGATGGTACTTACAGCGCCATCAATGGAACCACTCAAAAAGCTGATTTTGAGGTTTACAATGGATGGGCTATTTGGGACAATTATAGAGAACAATTACCTATGTTGTCTTTATTATACCCAGATAAATATGCAGACATTTCAAAATCTATTGCTAACCTCTATAAATATGGAAAAAAAGATTGGTCTACAAGACATGAACCTTCACCTACGGTACGTACTGAACATGCACTTGTTGTTTTATTGGATGCATATGAAAAAAAGTATCCGTTAGATTTTCTTCCTATTAAAGATTCTATCATTGCGGAAGTAAACAAATTGAATTTTGGTGCGCCAGACAAAGCATTAGAATCTTCATATGATTTTTGGGCTGCATCAAAAATAATGGAAATTTTAAAAGATGACAAACTAGCAAAAGCATACCATAATAAATCTCTAGATTATAAAAAATACTGGAAAAAAGATTTTGCAGATTTAACTAAAAATGATGTTGACAAAATGCAAGCTAGAGGTTTATATCAAGGAACTATTTGGCAATATCGCTGGTTTGTTCCTTATGATATTGATGGACTTAAAAATTTAGCTGGTGATGAAAAACAATTCATAAAAGAACTGGATCAGTTTTTTGAGGAAAATAATTACAATCACGCCAATCAACCAGATTTACAAGTTCCAGGACTCTATAATGCTACTAAACAACCATGGAAATCTCAAAAATTATTTAGAAACATATTGTTAGATACTGTTGTTCAAAATTATTTTAATGATAATAGTAAAGGGACAGATCCTTATATAGGAAAAATATACAAAAATCAACCCAGAGCATATCTAAGAACCATGGATGATGATGCTGGAACCATGTCGTCATGGTTTGTAATGCGAAGTATCGGTTTATCACCTGTAAATATTGGCACCCCTGTTTATTATCTAACTGCACCAATCTTCAAAAAAGTGAGTATCAGTTATCCTAATGGCAAAAAATTTGAAATTGAAGTGAAAAACTACCATAAAGACCATTTTTATATAAAATCCGCCACTTTAAACGGAAAACCATTAAATCAAAATTGGTTACACCATAAAGACATCATAAAGGGTGGTAAATTAATTATTGAAACCTCTGAAACTCCTAATACTAAATGGGGTATTGAAAACACATTTGTTACAAAAATAAAATCATCAAATTAAAAATTATGAACTTAAAAAAAATTGTTATTCCTTTTATCGTACTAGGTTTGACTTCATGCAAATCTACAACCTCAGTTAACAAAGAAATTAATAATACTCCTAAAAACGTTATCCTATTAATTAGTGATGGTACAGGATTATCGCAAATTTCCTCTGCTTATTATTACAAAGATTCTACTCCAAATTATAGCCGATTTGAAAACATAGGACTCATCAAAACATCTTCTTCGCAACAAGATATAACTGATTCTGCTGCAGGCGCGACTGCTTTTTCTTGTGGAGTCAAAACATATAATGGAGCCATAGGCGTTGCAAATGATTCAACAAACGTAGAAAATATAATAGAGTTAGTTTCATCCAAAAATATAAAAACAGGAGTAATTGCTACTTTAGCCATAACTCATGCAACACCTGCTAGTTTCTATGGTCATACTTTAAGCAGGGATTCTCAAGAAAAAATCGCATTGCAATTAACACAATCAAGAGTCGACTTTTTTGCAGGAGGTGGTTTAAAATATTTTAATGATCGTAAGGATGGACAAAATTTACTTAAAACTTTCGAAGAAAATGAATTTGATGTTAATACCAATGCTTTAAGTGATTTTAGCACAATTGAATCAAGTAAAAAAGTTGGTTTCCTATTATCAAAAGAAGGAATGCCCACTATGGAAGAAGGCCGAGGAGATTTCTTATCTAATGCCACTGAACTTGGTATTCAATTTTTAAACAAAGATAATTCAAGTTTTTTTTTAATGAGTGAAGGGTCCCAAATAGATTGGGGTGGTCACGCTAATAATGCTTCATGGTTAATATCAGAACTTATTGACTTTGATAATCTAATTGGGAAAGTATTGGATTTTGCTGAAAAAGATGGTAATACTTTGGTAGTTGTAACTTCTGACCATGAAACAGGTGGTTTTACTTTAGCCGCAAAAAAGAAAAAAAGAGAAGATGGCAGTGAATATCGAGATTACAGTGAAATTGACCCTACTTTTTCAACAGGGGGGCATTCGGCTACCTTAATCCCTGTATTTGCTTATGGTCCAGGTTCTGAAGAATTTAAAGGAGTTTATGAAAATAATGCTATTTTTCATAAAATACTTAAAGTTACCAACTGGGGAAATTAAAACTAATGGTACATAATATTCAATATTCACAATAACTATCACTTTTTACAAAGATCAAGTCTAATGAGTAACACTAAAAATTTGTTTAAAACTGCTTTAAGCATTGTTTTATTTATAATATGCACAAATACATGGTCACAAAAACTTAAACCGGTAGACTATGTAAATACACATATGGGAAATATAAGCCATCTTTTAGTGCCTACTTTTCCTACCATACATTTACCAAATAGTATGTTAAGGGTGTATCCTGAACGTGGTGATTATACAGGAGATTTATTACATGGCTTACCACTTATTGTTACGAGCCACCGTGGAAGTTCTGCTTTTAATTTAAGCCCATTTCAAGGTACCGAAAATGACATAAAATCGGTTTTAAATTATAGTTACGATTTGGAAAAATCGACTCCATACTCCTATTTTGTCTACTTAGATGATTTACAAATTTCAGTGAATTATGGCATATCACATCAAGCAGCTCGTTACGAAATAGAATTTGAAAACAATAAAGAATCGTACCTTATCTTAAATTCTCGCAATGGTGAAATACAATGGAACGGAAAAGCTATTTCTGGTTACCAAAATTTAGATAACAATACCAAGGTCTACCTTTATTTAGAACCTGAGCAAAAACCAGAATCTGTCTCCACATTCAGTAATGATGGTTTAATTAAGAGTAACATTTCACAAGGCAAGAATGCTTCATTAATTTTAAAATATGCCAAAGGGAAGCGAACTACTTCTATTAATTACGGTGTTTCTTTTATTGATGAAAAACAAGCACAGCAAAACATGAAACGTGAAGTACTAAAGAAAACGGTTGCTGATTTACAAAAAGAAGGAATGGAAATATGGAATAAAGCTCTCGGGAAAATCTCTGTTGAAGGAGGTAGTCATGATGATAAAACAGTGTTTTACTCATCCTTGTATCGTAGTTATGAAAGGCCTGTTTGTATCTCAGAAGAAGGCAGATATTTTAGTGCTTTTGATGAAAAAGTTCATGATGATATAGGTCGTGATTTTTATACTGATGATTGGATTTGGGATTCGTACCGAGCACATCACCCA
This sequence comes from Mariniflexile litorale, assembly GCF_031128465.2. GTDB lineage: Bacteria > Bacteroidota > Bacteroidia > Flavobacteriales > Flavobacteriaceae > Mariniflexile > Mariniflexile litorale. The sequence continues at coordinate 137,349 of NZ_CP155618.1, forward strand.
TTACGTATTTTAACAGATCCAAGCAAGGAAGAAGATATCTTGCATTCTTTTTTATTAATGGCTGAACAAATGGACAATCATTGGATGCCCACTTTTCCAGAAATTACAGGAGATAGTCGCCGAATGAATTCCAACCATGCCGTAGCATCTTTTATCGATGCCTATAGAAAAGGACTAAAAAAATTCGATTTAAACAATGCCTTTCTAGCTTCAAAAAATGCAATCACTCAAAAAACGTTAGCACCTTGGTCTGGAAAACCCGCAGGAGAATTGGATTTATTTTATAAAAATCACGGTTACATTCCTGCATTAAAAGATGGAGAAAAAGAAACAATTCCTGAGGTATCTTCTTTTGAAAAACGTCAACCTGTAGCTGTAACCTTGGGTACATCTTATGATGAGTGGTGTTTATCTGAAATAGCCGAGGAGTTAGGAAAGAAAGAAGAACGTGATTATTTCAGACAGAAATCATTCAATTACCGAAATCTATTCAATTCTAAAACTCAGTTTTTTCACCCTAAAGATAACGAAGGTCATTTTATAGAACCCTTTGATTATCGTTTTTCTGGAGGTATCGGTGCACGTGATTCTTATGGTGAAAATAATGGATGGACTTACCGCTGGGATGTGCAACACAATATTGCAGACTTAATAGTACTTATGGGTGGAAGAGAAAATTTTATTCAGAATCTCAATGATCTATTTTCAACGCCTATGGGTCGAGGTAAACGTGAGTTTTACACGCAGCTTCCAGATCAAACAGGTAATGTTGGTCAATTTTCTATGGCAAACGAACCTTCCTTGCATATTCCGTACCTGTACAATTATGCAGGACAGCCATGGAAAACTCAAAAACGAATTAGAAAACTGTTAAAAGATTGGTTTAGAAATGATTTAATGGGTGTGCCTGGTGATGAAGATGGAGGAGGCATGTCGTCTTTTGTGGTATTCTCTCAATTAGGTTTTTACCCTGTAACTCCAGGTTTACCAATATATAATATAGGAAGTCCTGTTTTCGAAAAATCTGTAGTTCATTTAGAAAATGGAAAGAAATTCACCATTATCGCAAAAAACACTTCTGAAGAAAATAAATATATCCAATCGGCAAAACTAAATAACAAAACATGGAACAAGCCATGGTTTACCCATGATGACATAATTAACGGAGGTACTTTGGAACTTGAAATGGGTGATAAAGCAAATAAAAAATGGGGGAGTTTATCTAAAGATACCCCGCCTTCTTTTACACTTAAAAAATAAACTTAAAACGATAAAAAACAATTCAATCCGTATGAACATTAAATTATTAATTGTCATTTTATTTTTTTCTTCTTTTTCTGTAGTTGCTCAACCAAAATTAAAAAACCTAGTAGATTATGTTAACACACTACAAGGAACGAATTCTAAACACGAATTAACTAGAGGAAACACCTACCCTACTACGGCGCTTCCTTTTGGAATGCATACATGGACACCCCAAACAGGAAATAATGGAGATGGTTGGAAGTATCAATATTTTAAGAAAACAATAAGAGGTTTTCAACAAGCACATCAATGTAGTTCTTGGAGTAATGATTATGCCGTTTTTTCTTTAATGCCTGTCACTGAAAAGCTAACCTTGAATGAAAATGAAAGAGCTTCAAAATTTAGCCATGAAAATGAAATAGCTAAACCGCACTACTACAGAGTATTATTAGATAATGGTATTACTACTGAAATAGCTCCAACAGAACGTGGTGCACATTTACGGTTTAAATTTCCCAAAAAACAAGATGCCTATCTTGTATTAGATGGTTATACAGGGGTTAGCGAAGTAAACATAGACGTTAAAAAGCATCGCATTACAGGCTATGTAAATAACGGACGTGGTATGCAACGCTTCAATGGAAATTTTAAAAACTATTTTGTAATTCAGTTTGATAAACCTTTCAGCGCACAAGGTATTTGGGACAATAATTCAAATAAAAAATGGGACAATAAACTTTCCGGAAAAGGAAAAGGCATTGGAGCTTATCTCAAATTTAAACAAGGACAATCTGTACAAGTAAAAGTAGCCTCGTCATACATTAATTTAGAGCAAGCTGAATTAAATTTAAATTCAGAACTAGAAAACCATAAAAATCTAGAATCAACAAAGAGAGCTGCAAAAAATGTATGGAACCAACAACTCAATAAAATAGTTGTTGAAGGAGGTACCGAAGAACAGTTCAAAACGTTTTATTCTTGTTTTTTTAGAGCGAGTTTATTTTCCCGTAAGTTCTATGAGTTAAATGAAAAAGGGGAACCTTATTATTACAGTCCGTATGATGGTAAAATCCATGATGGTTATATGTATACTGACACGGGTTTTTGGGACACTTTTAGAGGTCAATTTCCACTAAACGCTTTAATGGAGCCCACGATGCATGGGCAATATGTAGCTGCATTATTAGACGCTTACGACCAATGCGGATGGCTACCCTCTTGGTCTTTTCCTAGTGAAGCTGGAAGTATGATTGGTAATCATGCTATTTCATTATTAGCTGATGCATGGGCAAAGGATTTAAAAACATTTGATCCTCAAAAAGCCTTAGATGCATATTTTCATGAAGCTACTAATAAAGGCCCTTGGGGTCCCGCCAATGGCCGTGGTAATTGGAAAGATTATTTTACTTTAGGATACATACCTTATCCTGATGTTGGAGAAGCAACGGCCAAAACTTTAGAATATGCTTATGATGATTTTTGCGGATATGCGTTAGCAGAAATGACAAACAATAACTTTTATAAAGATATTTTCTCAAAACAAATGTACAATTACAAAAATGTGTACGATCCTAAAGTTGGATTTATGAGAGGAAAACAAAAAGATGGAAATTGGGTGCCTAATTTTGATCCTTATGAATGGGGTGGTCCATTTACCGAAGGGAATGCCTGGCATTATGTATGGTCTGTTTTTCAAGATCCAAAAGGACTGATTGATCTTATGGGAGGTGAAGAAAATTTTAATAAAAAATTAGATTCCGTTTTTACCGTTCCAAATACCGTACATGTGGGAACCTATGGTGGTAAAATACATGAAATGACCGAAATGGAAATGGCAAACATGGGGCAGTATGCACACGGCAACCAGCCTATACAACATATGCCTTACCTCTATAATTATTCTGGGCAACCATGGAAAGCACAAGCCAGAACTAGAGATATTATGGAAAAATTATATAATTCAACTGAAAATGGATACCCTGGTGATGAAGACCAAGGACAAACCTCCTCATGGTATGTACTCAGCGCTATGGGATTTTATAGTGTTTGTCCTGGAACTAATGAATATGTTATGGGAAGTCCCGTTTTTGAAAAAACAACCATCCATCTTGAAAATGGAAAAACATTTGTAATCCATGCCAATGGAAATTCTAAAGAAAATGTGTACATAGACTCCGCCCAATTAAATAATAAAAACTTCACTCGTAGTTATATAACGTACCAAGAATTGGTTGCTGGTGGTATTCTAAATTTGGAAATGAGTAAAACTCCAAATATAATAAGAGGAAGTAAGGATGCAGACAAACCTTTTTCCTTATCAGATTCTAAAAAGTAACTATTTTAAACAAAAACTAAATCGTTTTACTTAAATTATTATTATATTTAGTCCAATATATTAAAGAATGAAAAAAACGCTTATCTTATTATTTATCATTAGCATATTAAATTCTTGTGACGAGTCAAAAAAAAAGCAGTCATTATCTGGAAACCCCATATTTTCAGGATGGTATGCTGACCCTGAAGGGATTATATTTGAAAATAAATATTGGGTTTACCCTACTTATTCTGCTCCTTATGAAAAACAAGTTTTTTTAGATGCATTTTCTTCTAAGGACCTTACTAATTGGAATAAGCATGAAAAAATAATAGATACTAGTACTGTAAAATGGGCACATAAAGCTATGTGGGCGCCTTCTATTATAAAAAAAGACAATAAATACTTTCTCTTTTTTGGAGCAAACGATATTCAGAATGATCATGAAATTGGAGGCATTGGTGTCGCAATTTCAACTACTCCAGAAGGTCCTTATAAAGATTATTTAGGAAAACCTTTAATAAATAAGTTTCATAATGGAGCACAACCTATAGATCAGTTTATATTTAAAGATAATAATGATCAGCACTATCTTATATATGGAGGTTGGGGACATTGTAATATTGCCAAGCTTAATGATGATTTCTCCGGCTTTTTTCCCTTTGATACTGGTGAAACATTTAGGGAGATTACTCCAGAAGGTTATATTGAAGGGCCTTTTATGTTTATTCGAAACGGAAAATATTATTTTATGTGGTCCGAAGGCGGATGGACTGGTCCCGATTATAGTGTTGCCTATGCCATAGCTGATTCGCCTATGGGTCCGTTTAAACGGATTGGAAAAATATTAGAACAAAATAAAGAAATAGCTACTGGAGCTGGGCATCATTCTGTAATTATAACTCCTACAGATGATAAATACTATATAGTATACCATCGTCGACCATTAACCGAAACTGATGAAAATTCCAGAGTAATCTGTATGGATGAAATGCTTTTTGATGAAAATGGATACATCATTCCCGTAGTCATTACAAATGAAGGTGTTAAACTAAATAAATTAAATTAAAAATATCATTAAACAATTCGCATGAAAAAACCATTATCAACACTCATTGCATTTATTGCATTTTTTCAATTTTTACAAGCTCAAAACAATCAAATAGCTAAAATTGACAATCCCGTAGATTGGGTAAATCCATTAATGGGAACGGATTCTGACCCAGGCTTATCGAATGGTAACACCTACCCTGTAATAGCGATGCCTTGGGGTATGAATTTTTGGACTCCTCAAACGGGTAAAATGGGAGATGGATGGGCTTATACATATAATGCTCATAAAATAAAAGGCTTTAAACAAACTCACCAACCATCACCTTGGATGAACGATTATGGTCAATTTTCAATCATGCCAATTAGTGGAAAATTACGGTTTAAGCAAGAGGAACGTGAAAGTTGGTTTTCACATAAGGCTGAAACAGTTTCTCCCTATTATTATAGTGTTTATTTGGCTGACCATGATATTACTACTGAAATTACTCCAACAGAAAGAGCAGCAAGATTCCGTTTTACCTTTCCCGAAAACAAAGAATCATATATCATTGTTGATGCTTTTGACAGAGATTCTTACGTAAAAATAATTCCTGAAGAGAGAAAGATAATTGGTTATACGACTCGTAATAGCGGTGGTGTCCCAGATAATTTTAAAAATTATTTCGTAATTACATTCGATACAGAATTTGAAATATCAAAAACATTTAGTGAAGCTAAATTGACGGATTCTTTAGAATCTAATTCCAAACATGCTGGCGCAGCCATTGGTTTTAAAACCAAAAAAGGACAAATCGTAAATGCCCAAGTAGCTTCCTCTTTTATTAGCTACGAACAAGCTGAAAGAAACCTTAAAGAAATTGGTAATAATGATTTTGATCAATTAAAAGAAAAAGGAAAAAAAATATGGAATCATGAGTTAAGTAAAATTGAAATTGAAGGAGCGACCCCAAACCAAATTGGAACTTTTTATTCTTGTTTATACCGTTCTTTACTGTTCCCTAGAAAGTTTTTTGAATACGATGCTAATGGAAAAGTAATACATTACAGTCCATACAATGGTGAAATTCGTGACGGATATATGTTTACGGATACGGGATTTTGGGATACATTCAGATCTTTATTCCCTTTCTTAAATTTAATGTATCCAGAATTAAGTGCACAAATGCAAGAAGGTTTGTCTAATGCATACGATGAAAGTGGATGGTTACCAGAATGGGCAAGTCCTGGTTTACGTAATATTATGGTTGGTAATAATTCAGCTTCTGTAGTTTCCGATGCATATTTAAAAAATAATGGATCATACAAATATGATATTGATAATCTATATCAAGCATTAATTCACGGTGCAAATAATGCAGGCCCTATGACAGCTGTTGGTCGTGCAGGAGCTCCATCATATAACAAATTAGGATATGTTCCTTTTGATATTGGACTTAATGAAACTGCTGCAAGAACTTTAGAGTATGCGTATGACGATTTTGCTATTTATCAATTGGCTAAAGCTTTAAAAAAGCCTCAAAAAGAAATTAACCTATATAAAGAACGCAGTTTAAATTATAAAAATTTATATGATTCTGAACACAAATTAATGCGCGGCAAAGATAGTAAAGGCCAATGGAGAACACCTTTTAGCCCCTTTGATTGGGGTGGTGATTTTACGGAAGGAAATAGCTGGCATTACTCCTGGTCTGTTTTCCATGATATGCAAGGTTTAATTGATTTAATGGGTGGTCAAGAAGCATTTGTTTCTCAATTAGATGAAGTTTTTTCATTACCGCCTGTTTTTGGTGATAAATATTATGGCGGAGTTATTCATGAAATTCGCGAAATGCAAATTGCTGACATGGGACAATATGCACATGGTAACCAACCAATTCAGCACATGATTTATTTGTATAATTATGCAGGACAACCTTGGAAAACACAATATTGGGTTCGTGAAACTATGAATAGAATGTACAACCCCAATCCAGATGGTTATTGTGGCGATGAAGATAATGGACAAACATCTGCTTGGTATGTATTCTCTGCTATGGGATTCTATCCTGTAGCACCTGCAACAGACCAATATGTGCTTGGAGCACCATTATTTAAAAAGACAACTATTCACCTTGAAAATGGTAAAAAAGTGGTTATTAATGCTGAAAATAATAACGCTGATAACCGTTATATAAAAACGATGAAATTTAATGGGAAAAATCATTCTAAAAACTGGATAAGCTATAAAGAGTTAATAAAAGGAGCTGTTTTAGATTTTGAAATGACCGACAAACCAAATAAAGAAAGAGGAATTTCTAAAAAAGATTACCCCTACTCGCTTTCTAATGATTAAATATAATTAAATCTAGTTAATAGTATCTTGGGTTCTTATCGTTTATCATAATCTAGAACCCAAGATTTTTTTTACTTATCAAAATAAATATTGTGCAAAAAGATATCCTTAAAAGTACCCTAGTAATTATAACGATACTTATGTTTAGCTGTCAAAATAATGAAAATAAAGAGTCCTCTAATAACTTAGAAGATTATGCAAAATTTGTAGACCCCATGATTGGTACTGCAAAAATGGGTCATACGTATCCAGGAGCTACAGTTCCTTTTGGTAGTGTACAATTAAGTCCAGATACAGACACCATTCCTTATGCCGTAAATGGCCGTTACAATCCAGACGTATATAAATATTGTGCTGGATATCAATATGAAGATAGTACTATTGTAGGCTTTAGTCATACACATTTCAGCGGAACTGGACACTCCGATTTGGGTGATTTTTTAATTATGCCTACAACAGGAGATTTAAAACTAAATCCTGGTACTCAAGCAAATCCAGATAGTGGTTACCGATCTCGCTTTTCTCATAAAAATGAACAAGCTTCTCCGGGGTATTACAGCGTTTTATTAGACGATTATAACATTAAAGCAGAAATGACTGCTACTACTCGTGTAGGAATGCATCAATATACATTCAACAAAAACGAAAAAACACATATTATTTTAGATTTAATGTCTGGAATTTACAATTATGATGATAAAAATGTATGGACATTTGTTAGAGTAGAAAATGACACCTTAGTAACAGGTTATCGCCAAACCAATGGTTGGGCAAGAACAAGACGTGTATATTTCGCCATGTCATTTAATAAACCTATTATAAACTATGGTAGAGCTCGTTACGACAAACAACCGTATAATGGCTTTTGGGGACGATTTAACCAATCTGAAAATTTCCCTGAAATTGCAGGCGAAAAAATTAGAATGTATTTTGATTTCGACTTAAAAAAGGAAGAAAAACTACAAATAAAATTTGCCTTATCACCAGTTAGCTCTAAAGGGGCTCTGGCTAATATGAAAAAAGAAACTCCTAATTGGAATTTTGAAGAAGTTCATAAAAACGCCAAATTAGCATGGAATAAAGAACTAAATAAAATCCAAATTAAATCAGACGACACTGAAGAAAAAACAAATTTCTATACGGCAATGTATCATGCGTTTTTAGGGCCAACAGAATATATGGATACTGACAACAACTATACGGGCTTAGACATGAATACACACCAGGCCGAAAACTTCACTAATTATACTAGTTTTTCTCTTTGGGACACTTACAGGGCTTTACACCCACTATTTAATATTCTGCAACCAGAAAGAAATTCAGATATGATAGCTTCCATGATAGCCCATCAAGAACAAAGCGTGCATGCTATGTTACCCATATGGTCGCATTATGCAAATGAAAACTGGTGTATGATTGGGTATCACAGTGTTTCTGTTATCGCAGATGCCATTGTAAAAGGAAACACCAATTTCAACACAGATAAAGCGCTTGATGCTTGTGTACAAACAGCAAGAACTAGGTATTTTGATGGTATTAGATATTATATGGATATGGGTTATGTACCGGAAGATAAAAATGGGGCTTCTGTTTCTAAAACATTAGAATATGCTTATGATGACTGGGCCATTGCTCAAGCTGCTAAAAAATTAGGAAAAGAAGCTATTTACAACGAGTTTATAGAGCGTTCTAAGAACTATAAAAATGTCTTTGATGCAAAGTCGGGATTTATGCGCCCTAAACTAAGTGATGGTAGTTTTAAAGAAAATTTTGATCCTTTAAATACACATGGACAAGGATTTATTGAAGGAAATTCTTGGAACTATAGCTTATACGTTCCTCATGATCCAACAGGCATGATTAAACTGATGGGCGGCAATGAACGTTTTACAACTTATTTGGATTCTTTATTTACAATGGAACTACCAGACAAATATTTTGAGCATACTGAAGACATCTCTCGTGAAGGTATTATTGGAAATTATGTTCATGGTAATGAACCATCACATCATGTGGCGTATTTATATAATTGGACAAATACTCCATGGAAATCACAAGACAAAATACGGATGATTTTAGATGAAAAGTATAAAACAGGTGCTGATGGATTGAGTGGCAATGATGATTTCGGACAAATGAGTGCTTGGTATATATTTAGCTCATTAGGTTTTTACCCTGTAGCTCCTGGGTCTGTTGACTATGCATTAGGGAGTCCGTCTATTTCAAATGCTGTGATAAATTTGGATAATGGTAACACTTTTCAAATCACTGCAAAAAATCAATCTGCAAAAAATGTATATGTCGAAAAAGTAGAATTAAATGGAAAAGTTTTAAAAAGACCATTTATAACACATGATGTATTAATGTCGGGTGGCAATTTAATTTTTTATATGTCTGAAAAACCAAACTTAAAATTATATAAATAAACCTAATACATACTGTTTATACTTCCAAATAAAAAAATTAAAATGCAATTACTCCATGTAATAAAAGTTATATATCAAAAAGCACATTTTATTAATCCACAGAAGTTGCTTTCCTTTTTCTGTTTTTTTTTTACCATTAACCTTATAAGTGCTCAACAAATAGAAGTCACTAAAAGTTTATGTGAAAACAAAATAAATCCCATTGGAATAGAAACAGATGCTCCAAGGCTTACTTGGATACTTGCGTCTAGTAAAAGAAACGTAAAACAATCGGCATATCAAATTCAAGTTAGTGAAAAAGAAAAGTCCTTAAAAAATACTATTTTATGGGATAGTGGTAAAATAATTACAGACCAATCTGTACATGTAAATTATAACGGACCAAAATTAATTTCATTAAAAAAATATTATTGGAGGGTTAGAGTATGGAATCAAAATAATAAGGTTTCTAAATGGAGTACTATTAACACATGGCAAATGGGGCTTTTAAATATTTTTGATTGGCAGGCTGAATGGATTGAAGTAAGCTCAGAAAAAAGTGAGAATCGTCCAAGCCCTTTATTTAGAAATAAATTTAAAGTTACTAAAGAGATAGAATCTGCAACTGCTATTATTACTTCTCATGGTTTATATATCGCTTACATAAATGGAAAAAAAATTGGCGATTCATATTTTACTCCAGGCTGGACCAGTTATAATAAAAGATTACAATATCAAACCTACGACGTTACAAGTTTACTACAAAAAGGAGATAATGCCATAGGAGCTATATTAGGAAGTGGTTGGTATAGAGGAACTTTAGCCTGGGAAGGAAATAAAGATTTATATGGTAAAAATTTAGCGTTGCTTTTACAAATAAATTTAAAATATGCTGATGGTACATCAGAGACTGTTGGAACAAATAAAAACTGGAAAACTACTACGGGTGAAATACTAACTTCTGAGATTTACAATGGTGAGTTAATTGATGCGAGGCATAAAAAAAAAGGTTGGAATCTTCCAGATTACAATGATCAAGATTGGAAGTTAGTTCATGTGGTAAGTCTTGATAAAAATTATTTGGTTGCAACTATTAATGAACCTATCCGAAAACAAGAAACCTTTAAACCTATTGATGTTATTATTACTCCAGAAGGTGATCACGTATTAGATTTTGGACAAAACTTAGTTGGGTTCGTACAAATAAAAGTGAAAGGTAAAAAAGGAGATGAAATTACCCTAAAGCATGCCGAAATTTTAGATAAAAATGGTAATTTTTATACAGAAAACTTAAGAGCCGCCAAACAAGAAAATAAGTACATTTTAAATGGAGAAAATGTAGAAACATTTGAACCTCATTTTACCTGGCAAGGTTTCAGGTATGTTAGTGTAAAAGGCATATCTGGTAAAATAAATCCTGAAAATTTCACAGCCGTAGCACTTTACTCTGATATGCAGCAAACAGGAAGTTTCACTACATCAAATGAATTAATCAATAAATTGCAACATAATATTGAATGGGGCCAAAAAGGCAATTTTTTAGATGTTCCTACAGATTGTCCTCAAAGAGATGAACGTTTAGGATGGACAGGCGATGCTCAAGTATTTTTTAATACAGCATCCTTCAACATGCAAGTCGATAATTTTTTTGCTAAATGGATGAAAGATGTGGAGGCAGATCAATTAAAAAACGGAAGTGTTCCACATGTAATCCCTAATGTACTAAACTCTAATGATTCTGGTTCAGCAGGTTGGGCAGATGTTGCCACAATCATTCCTTGGGATATGTATCTTAACTATGGCGATAAAAAAATCTTAAAAGATCAATATAACAGTATGAAAGCGTGGGTAGACTATATAACGAGTCAAAGTAAGGATTTTTTATGGAATAGTGGAACCCATTTTGGAGATTGGCTTTATTATATCCCCGAGAAAAATGATACTGAAACTCGTTCTGCTGAAACAGATAAATTTTTAATCGCACAATGTTTTTATGCCAATTCTACACAAATAATGATTAACACCTCTCTGTTATTAAACAAACCTGATGATTTCGAAAGATACACAACTTTATTAAAAAATATTAAGCAAGCTTTTATAAAAAAATATACTTCTCCAGATGGAGTTCTTTCTTCTAACTCACAAACAGCTTATGTTTTAGCGTTGCAGTTTGATATGCTTCCAGAAAATATGAGAGCACAAGCAGCGAAACATTTAGCCGATAATATTAAGAGTTATGATTATCACTTAACCACAGGGTTTTTAGGAACTCCTTATTTATGTCATGTTCTTACAAGGTTTGGATATCATGATTTAGCATACACATTGTTAATGCAAAAAACATATCCTTCATGGCTTTATCCTGTAACGATGGGAGCTACCACTATTTGGGAACGATGGGATGGACAAAAACCTAACGGCGATTTTCAAACCCCAGCTATGAATTCTTTCAATCATTATGCATATGGAGCGATTGGAGACTGGATGTACAAAACACTTGGCGGTATAAAAAGCAGTACCAGCATTAGTGAAGTTGGTTATAAAAAAAGTATTATTAAACCATACATATACAATAAGTTAGTCTCAAAAAATGAAAATGAACAAACTAAAGATGAACAACTAACCATGATACAATCAAATTTAGAGACCTATTACGGAAAAATTAGTTCTCATTGGCAAAACAATGAAAACCAAATTTATATGGATATTACTATTCCTGTAAATACTAGTGCTGAACTTCATATCCCAAGCAATAATATTGAAAGTGTTATTGAAGGAGATTCTAAACTATCAAAAAGTGAAAATGTAAAAATTATAGAAACAACTTCTACTGAAATAATTGTCGCGTTGGGGTCTGGAAGCTATCATTTCACAATCAAAAAATAATTACAATGCTATTAAAAAACAAAACTATTCTTATAATTTTATCGATTTTTCTCTTAGTATTTTTTCTTTCTAACAAAAAAATAAATTCGGAAATTAAAGTTCAAAATTTACTTTGTGAATATTTAAAAAATCCAATAGGTCTAGATACTGAATCTCCTCGCTTTAGATGGAGTATGATTTCTAATAGAGCTGCAGCAAAACAAAAAAACTATTTTATATCTGTGGGAATAGATTCTGTAAAAGTATCCCGAGGAAAAGGTGAAATGTGGAGATATAATGGCAAAAACAATACTAATTCTTTAGTGATATATAATGGGGAAAAATTACTTCCTTTTACAAAATATTATTGGGGAGTAAGAATTGTAGATGATAAAAATACAAAAAGTGATTTAGTTATATCAAGTTTTGAAACAGGAATGATGCAGCAAAAAAACTGGACAGGTTCATGGATTACAGATCATAACGACACCTCTGTAAAACCCGCCCCCTATTTTAGAAAAACATATCCTGTTCAAAAAAAAGTAAAAAAAGCAGTTGCTTATATAACAGCAGCAGGGTTGTATGAATTATATATTAATGGAGAGAAAATAGGAAACCATCGTTTGGATCCAATGTACACTAAATTTGATAAGAGAAATTTGTATGTAACGTACGATGTTACAAATAAATTTAAGCAAGAAACAATTGCCTTGGGTGTCCTTTTAGGGAATGGTTGGTATAATCATCAATCTACAGCTGTTTGGAATTTTGACAAAGCAGGATGGAGAAATCGCCCCCGATTTTTATTGAATATAAGAATTACCTATGAAGATGGTACAACTACTATTTTATATACGGATGAAAGTTGGAAAACATCTTTAAGTCCAATTATTTTTAATAGTATTTATACGGCAGAACATTACGATGCGAGAAAAGAACAATTAGGATGGAATACTCCTGAATTTAACGATGAAGATTGGAAAAATTCATTAGTGGTAAATGCTCCTTCAAACAATATAGTTGCACAGGCACTAAAACCAATTAGAAATATTGAAGAAATAAAACCAGTAAGCCTACGTAAAATTTCTGATAAAAAATATATTTACGATTTAGGAAGAAATATTTCTGGTGTTACTCAATTAAGAGTTAAAGGAAGTAAAGGAACTGTTCTGCGTTTAACACACTCAGAGCAATTAAATGATTCAGGAGAAATAGACTTGTCTAATATAGATTTACATTATAGACCAACAGATGATTTAGACCCTTTTCAAACAGACATCTACACCTTAAACGGCAATAGAATAGAAACCTTTATGCCTAAATTTAACTATAAAGGTTTTCAGTATGTTGAAGTGATAAGCAATAAGCCAATTGAATTGACAAAAGAAAGTTTAGTTGGACAATTTATGCATAGTGGTGTTATTCCAGTAGGAAAAATAGAAAGTTCAAATGAAATCATAAATAAAATTTGGGAAGCTACTAATGCTTCATATGTGTCTAATCTATTTGGATATCCTACCGATTGTCCTCAACGTGAAAAAAATGGTTGGACTGGAGATGCGCATATTAACATTGAAACGGCTTTATATAATTTTGATGGTATTACTATTTATGAAAAATGGCTTGCAGACCATAGAGACGAACAAAAAGAAAATGGCGTCTTACCATCGATAATACCAACTTGGGGTTGGGGTTATGATTGGGGTAATGGACCTGATTGGACCAGTACCATTGCTATTATTCCGTGGGAAATTTATCAATTTTATGGAGACACCAGAGCCCTAGAAGTAAATTACCCAAATATTAAGAGATATGTAGATCATATCACTAAGATGAGTCCCTACGGAATTACAGATTGGGGCTTAGGTGATTGGGTACCAGTAAAAGATAAAACTCCGAAAGAGCTTACTTCTTCCATATATTATTTTGTTGATGCTACAATTTTAGCTAAAACGGCTAAATTATTAGGTAAACAGGATGACTACTTACACTATTCGCAATTAGCTGATAAAATAAAAAGAGCCATTAATAATAAATATTTAAACAAAGAAACGGCAATATACGGTTCTGGTTTTCAAACAGAATTAAGTGCCCCTTTATATTGGGGAATAGTTCCAGAGGGATTAAAATCAAAAGTAGCAGACAATCTCGCTAACAAAGTACTACAAGATAATAAACATTTAAATGTAGGGCTTCTAGGAACAAAATCAATATTAAATGCTTTAAGCGAAAATGGTTATGCAGATTTAGCTTATGAAATAGCTTCACAAGAAACATTCCCTTCATGGGGCTGGTGGATTAAAAATGGAGCAACGACACTTTATGAAAACTGGGATATTAAATCCAAAAGAGATATTTCAAAAAATCATATCATGTTTGGTGAAATTGGAGCATGGTTATTTAAAGGAATTGGAGGTATTTTTCCAGACCCAACTGCTCCTGGATTTAAAAATGTAATTCTGAAGCCTCATTTTGTAAAAGGTTTAGAATATTTTACTGCTAGTCATATAGGTCCTTATGGTAAAATTGAGTCTAATTGGACAAGACAAAACGAAAAAAATATTGATTATTACATTATTATACCTCCTAATAGTACAGCAACTGTATCTCTTAACGCTAAGTTTATCAAGTTAAAAGAGAAGCTTATCAAACGTTCTAATAGAGGTGGTTTTAGTATCCATTTAACTTCCGGAAAGCATCATTTAAGCATTACTGAATTCTAGTTATTCTAAAAAATATTAAAATTAGCAGTTAAGAATGAAACTTAAAAGCTTAATTCTTAACTGCTAATTTATTTAAACTAAAAAACACATAAATACCTTATTTTCAGATAAAAGATCCATGTAATAACCAAAATGACATCTAGTTAGTCGTATTATAAACAATTTGAAAAATGTAATTTATGACCATTAGAGGTAAAACATTACAAGAAACTGAAATAAGTGCAGATGTTTTTTTTATTGATATTAATGAAAGCATTAATTAACAAATACTTATACGCATATTAAAAAAGACCTCAATATAAATATTCGTCCAAACAAATGTAACAGGTATAATAATTTAGACTATTATTTTGATGAAAAATTATTTGAAGAATTTTATACTCTTGTACGACTAAATGCTTGGATTGGCTGTCTTCCTTAACTTTTAAATCGATTCGAAACAACATTAATAAGCTAGAAGGGCATAATTTAATAGCTTTATTATCCATTGGAATTAAGAAATTCTCCATAGTATAAAAATCAAAATAACTTTTATATTATGAAGAACAGGTATGTACAGGATAGTTATATCATTTAATCGTTTTAATTTTAAATATTAATTTCACTTTTTTTTACAAACTTAACTAAATCGTTTTATTTAATTAACATTTGGATAATCAACTAAAACGATTTACTTAATAGATTTACCATTATTTAAATAGGTTTAATTCAATTAAGAGCACTAACCAACCACACAAACTAAATTATAAATGACTAAATATAAACTATGAAGAAAAACAACTAAAAAACTTAACAACTAAACCAACACTTATTATTAAACCTGAATCTCTATATCAAATTGTGTACTTAAAAAATAGGGATTCATTAAACAAACCAACTTTATGAATATAAAAATTACCCAACTACACATAAGTAGTAGGTATCTTGAGAAAATAAATTATTTTTTTAAGGTTCTAGCATTATGTTGTATTACCCATTTAAATACATATGCAAGTGAGGAGCTTTTACTAGACTCAAAACGTATAAACAATTCAAAAAAAATAAACTCATTAAAAAATGATAATGATATATTTAGCTCACACTATTTGCTTGACTTTACAAGCATTAACGATCAAAAAAATGACATTAATGGAATAATTTATGATGAATTTGGAACACCTTTACCTGGTGCAACTATAATAATTGTTGGCACTAAAGGAGGCGTAATCACAGATTTTGACGGTAAATTTACTGTTAAATTGAAAATGGGTGATAAAGTACAAGTATCTTATTTAGGGTATAAATCTGTAACTATTGAATATAATGGACAAAAAGAGCTCACAATTCACATGGAATCAGATGTTAGCGCACTGGATGATGTTACTGTTGTTGCGTTTTCAAAACAGAAAAAAGCAAGTGTTATTGGGGCTATTACCACTGTAAAACCATCTGATCTTAAAATTCCATCTAGTAATTTAACAACGTCGTTTGCAGGTCGTATTCCAGGTATGGTTTCTTATCAAAGAAGTGGGGAACCTGGTCAAAATACTGCAGAATTTTACATTCGAGGAATAACTTCATTTGGATACAATAAGGGACCTTTAATTTTAGTGGATAACAACGAAGTTACAACAGAAGAATTATCTCGCTTGCATCCAGATGACATTGCAAGTTTTTCAGTTATGAAGGATGCCACAGCCACAGCACTTTACGGGTCTAGAGGGGCTAATGGTGTTATTTTAGTCACTACAAAAGAAGGTGTTATTGGTAAGGCAAAGATAAGTGTTAGAATGGAGCAAGCATCTTCTAGCCCTACCCAAACTGTAGACCTAGCGGATCCTATCACTTACATGAGATTACATAATGAAGCCGTTAGAACCAGAGATCCCCTAGGCAATACGCCTTATTCACCACAAAAAATTAATAATACCATTGCGGGAAATAATCCTGCTGTTTATCCAGCAAATGATTGGAGAAAGATGTTATTTAAAAATGAGGCTATTAATAGACAAGTTAATCTAAATGTAAGCGGTGGTGGTAAAGTCGCTAGATACTACGTAGCGGGTAGTTATTCTAACGATACGGGTTTGCTAAAGGTTGATGGAACAAATAATTTCAATAATAATATCAAATTAGATCGTTACATGATACGTTCAAATATTAATATTGATATTACAGAAACAACGGAAGCAAAAGTTCGTTTACAAGGTGCTTTTGATCAATACTCCGGTCCAATTGATAGTGGATCAGATTTGTATAAAAAGGTTATGCGAACCAACCCAGTCCTTTTCCCTGCTACTTTTGAGCCAGACGAAGCTAATCAAAATACAAAACATATACTTTTTGGAAATGCTGATACAGGTGGTTTTTTAAATCCATACGCAGATATGGTTAGAGGCTATAAAGAATATTACACATCTCAAGTATCTGCACAGTTTGAATTAAAACAGGATTTATCCGTTTTACTAAAAGGACTTTCTTTAAGAGGAATGTTTAATACAAACAGGCATTCTCATTACAATATAAGTCGTGGTTACAATCCTTTTTATTATAAAATAGGTATGTATGATAAAGCAGCTGACGAATATACATTGAATGTATTAAATGAAGATACAGGTACCGAATATTTAGGGTATGGTGAAGGACCAAAAGAGATAAAATCTACAACTTATTATGAAACCGCACTAAATTGGAATGATACTTTTAATGAAAAACATGAAGTAAGCGGATTATTAGTTGCAACTGCCCGAGAAAGAGTCGAAGCCAATGCTGGAGATCTTCAACGTTCTTTGCCTTACCGAAATTTAGGATATGCGGGTCGTGCTACATATGCTTTTGATTCTCGCTATTTGTTTGAATTTAATTTTGGGTATAATGGTTCCGAACGATTTTCAGAAAAAGAACGTTTTGGTTTTTTCCCTTCTGTAGGTTATGGTTGGATTGTATCTAATGAAAAGTTTTGGCAAGGAAAAATAGCCAACACTATTAATAAATTAAAACTAAGATATACCTATGGGATTGTAGGTAATGATGCTATTGGAAGTAGAGATGACAGGTTTTTCTATCTGTCTAATGTAAACTTAAATGATGGTAGTAATGGCGCTAATTTTGGAACTTATGGAAATGATTATTCACGAAATGGCGTGTCTATTTCACGATATGCAAATGACGAGATTACTTGGGAAGTAGCAGAAAAATATAACATAGGTCTTGAGATTGGTTTATGGAATAAATTGGATATAGACGTTGATGTTTTTTCTGAAAATCGAACGAATGTTTTAATGAATCGTTCGGCTATACCTTCCACTATGGGACTCCAAGCTAATGTACAAGCAAATGTGGGAGAAGCGTCTAGTAAAGGTCTTGAATTTTCATTTAATTTCAACCACTCCTTTAATAAAGATTTTTGGATAACCGCTATGGGAAATTTTACATATGCTACTAGTCAATATGAAGTATATGAAGAACCCGATTATCCCAATGAGCCATGGAAATCTAGAATAGGTGATCCTATCGCTCAATATTATGGCTATGTGGCTGAACGCCTTTTTGTTGATGATGATGAAGTTAAGAATTCGCCCACCCAATTTGGGGATTATAGAGGAGGTGATATTAAATATAAGGATTTGAATGGTGATGGTAAAATAACCGATTTAGATATAGTGCCTTTAGGGAATCCTCATAGTCCGGAAATTGTGTATGGTTTTGGTTTTTCAGGAGGCTGGAAAGGAATTGATTTTTCAACTTTCTTTCAAGGCTTAGGAAGAACATCTCTTTTTATAGACCCATATTCAACGTCTCCTTTTATTAATCAGCAAAGTGCACTATTACAAGTATATGCCGATAATCATTGGTCTGAAGACAACCGAAATGTATATGCATTATGGCCAAGGCTTTCAGAAACTATCGTAGGCAATAATATGCAAACATCAAGTTGGTGGGTAAGAGATGGATCTTTCTTGCGTTTGAAAGCTATTGAATTAGGATATACTATTCCAAGTAAAATAACTTTAAAGGCTAATATAGAAAAATTTCGTTTTTATATGAACGGAACCAACCTTCTAACCTTTAGTAAATTTAAATTATGGGATCCAGAAATGGGAGGTGATGAGCCTGGTGATGGTCGTGGTAATGGTCTGGGATATCCAATTCAAAAGGTCATTAATTTTGGTTTACAAATTTCATTTTAAAATATAAAATCATGAAAAATATAAATATAATAATAGGAACATTCATACTCTTATTTGGGATGTCATCTTGTAGTGATTATTTAGACGTAGTTCCAGATAATGTTGCAATAATAGACCATGCTTTTCGTAGTAGAAATGAAGCAGAGAAATTTTTATTTACTTGTTACAGCTACCGGCCTGAAATAGGCTCTGTAGATAAGGATCCTGCCATGGCTTCTGATGAAATTTTCAAACGTTATGGTACTAATGGAGGAAGTCGGTTTTGGGAAAATACACGACTACAATTAGGCTTTCAGGAATCTAATAATCCAATTTTAAATGTTTGGGATGGAGAGAGGTCCTCAGAATCGGCATGGAAAGGTATTCGAGATTGTAATATTTTTTTAGAAAAAATACATCAAGTAACAGATATGGACGATTATGAAATGAATAGATGGATTTCTGAAGTAAAATTTTTGAAAGCATATTATCACTATTACCTTTTTAAATGTTATGGCCCCATTCCAATTGTTGATGTAAATATTGAAACGAGTGCTGAAGAAGAGGATATGTGGGTTTATAGAGAACCCATCGATGAGGTTATAAAATACATTACAGACCTCATGCTGGAGTCTATTACAGATTTACCTGCTGCAATCGAAATCGTTGAAGGAACAGAAGCAGGTAGGGTTGATAAACTTATAGCTTATGCTATACGCGCCGAAGCATTAGTTTATGCAGCAAGCCCTCTTTTTAATGGTAATAAAGATTATGCTAATATGATCGACAATCGAGGGATCCAATTATTTCCTCAATCATATAATGAAAACAAATGGTTATTGGCCGCTAATGCTTGTAAAGAAGCTATTGATGTTGCCCATACGCAAGGCAAAGCATTATATGATTTGCTAGACCCTTTTGTTTTAACTGTAGATCCCATATTCCAGTTGCAAACTACCTATCGTGAGGCTATTTGTGCTAGGTGGAATAAAGAACTTATTTGGGGAAATACAAGATACGATAATGGATATCTTCAAAGAAGTACTCAAGTGAGATTGGTTCGAATGAATGAATCAACAATAAATAGAGCAACTTCAGAATATGCACCAACTATAAATATGGTAGAGCGCTATTATTCATCAAACGGAGTCCCTATTAATGAAGATCGCGATTGGGTAGCAACTAATAACTGGTATGGAGATAGATATCAAATTAGAGCAGAAGCTGCCAAAGTAGGAGAAGAAAGGTATGTTGAATTAGGCAAACATACAGTTAATTTACATTTTAATCGGGAACCAAGATTTTATGCGAGTGTAGGTTTTGATAAAGGCGTTTATTTTGGAAATGGAAATTATCTGTTTACTGGTTCAAACCGAGATGTAAAATATGCCGATTTTCTAAAAGGCCAAGTTTCAGGGTTTCAAGGAGGTAGTGGTTATTCTATTACTGGTTATTCCACTAAAAAAATGCATAGTTTTAAAAACACTCAAACGAATACACAAACTACAGAAGAGTTTTACCCTTTTCCAATTATGCGATTGGCAGATCTTTATTTATTGTATTCAGAAGCTTTAAACGAGGCTAATGGATCTGCTGAAGATGTTTTTGAATATGTAGATCTTATTAGAAATCGTGTAGGATTAGAAGGTGTTATAGATTCATGGTCCCAATATTCTGTTAACCCAACTAAACCAAATTCCAAAGAAGGACGACGCGAAATTATACATCAAGAACGTGGTATAGAATTAGCCTTTGAAGGAAAACGCTATTGGGATATTAAACGTTGGAAAAAAATCCCAGTGCTGAACGATCAACCAAAAGGTTGGAATATGCAAGGAACTGTTAAAGAAGATTTTTACAAAGTTCTTTTATTACCAGAAGTACCCCTTTCTTTTTCAACTAAGGATTACTTCTGGCCTATTAAAGAATCAAATCTATCAAGAAACGCTAACTTAATTCAAAACTATGGTTGGTAGCAGTTATAAGACTGTTATTAATTTAACTTAAAATAAAATAAATGAAAAATAGAATAATCTTAATAATTTTCGGGATCTGCATCTCAGCATGTTCAGAAGAGATCGCTGTAGGGCAGCCGCCTCTAGAAAGTATAGCACCAGGTTTAGTAACCAATTTAAATGCTATAAGCGTACCCGGAGGTGCGTTCATTACATTTACACCCCCTATAGATGAAGATCTGCTATATACCAAAGCAGTTTATTCGCGTAGAAAAGGCGAAATTACTGAGTATAGATCTTCCCTATATTCTGATACTTTGAAGATTGAAGGGTTTGGCAATACAAACGATCAAGTAATAAAAATAATTGCGGTAGATAGAAGTAGAAATGAATCGGAACCTGTTAGTATTACAATAACGCCTCTTGAGCCTGCCGTGAATGTTATTGCACAAACTTTAGATGTTAAACCAGATTTTGGAGGTATTACTAACACTTGGACGAATGAAGGGAACGCAGAAATATCTTTAGTTCTTGAGGAAGAAGACCTTCTTCTAGGTGAATTGGCAGAATTGGAAACTTTTTACTCAAAAGCAACTAACGGTAAGTTCTCTGTTTATGGATTGGATACCATCCCAAAAACAATACAATATCATTTTGAAGACCGTTGGCAGAATCGTTCTGAAATACAGACTTTTACAATAACACCATTTTATGAAACTGAGTATGAAAAATCTCGTTTTGCTTTTATAGATTTACCTGGAGATGGTCCGCATCATGGTGGTTGGAAAGGTACCAATATATGGAATGATACTAATGAAAATCCTGGCTATTCTTCACAGGGAGGTCAGGGAATTTGGCCTCAATCTATAACGATAGATTTAGGCACTGCTGGTTTGATAAGTCGTATGACAGTATATCAACGTGTTGAAAGCGATAATTATGTTTATGCAGAGGGAAATCTTAAAAAATTCGAGGTTTGGGGAGCAGAAACTTTAGATACTTCTGGAAACTGGGATAGTTGGACAAAATTGGGAGATTTTGAGTCTATAAAACCATCCGGTTTACCGTTTGGAACATTTTCAGATGAAGATGAATTTATTGCTAAAAATGGTGAAAATTTCTCTTTTCCTGCCTCTAATCCCAAAGTACGCTATCTAAGAATATTGGTGACTGAAACATGGGCTGGAGGTGATAATTTCCAAATAATGGAGTTGGATATTTTTGGTGATAATCGCTAGAATTTTAATTTTTAAAAAATTATATTATGAAATCAATTTTTTATTTTAATACGAATCTGATCAAAAAAATGATTGAACAGGTTTCTTTTAAAAATCTAACATCTCGTGTTCTTAAAATGATATATATAAATGGATTTATATTGTTTCTACTAGGAATGCAATCGTGTTCGGATATGAACGATTTACACAATAAATATTTAGATGAAGGCGAACATATTTATGCAGAAAAAATAGATACTGTAGTTGTTGGATCTGGATTTGAGCGAATTAATCTAGAAATGCATATCAATACTGAAAGCATAAAAACCGCTAGGATTTTTTGGAATAATGAGAATAATCAGGTGGATTCAGTAGATGTTGATATCAATTTTCAAAAAGGAGTTTTTAATAAACTAATTACAAACCTTAATGAACAGCAATACATATTCAAATTTATTAATATTGATAGGTATGGGAACAAATCACTTCCCTATGAAGCATTAGGTCTTGTATATGGTAATAATTACATCAATACAATTGCTAATAGAACCATATTATCTTTAGCAGCTGATATTGATAATGAAGTCTTTATTAATTGGGCAGAAAATTTTGACAAAAAACTAGATAACTGTACCTTGATTTATACCGATATAAATGGGACAGAGATTGAAATTATAGTTCCGGCTGATGAATTAACGACCTTCTTGCCAGGTTTTGCATCCGATTTAAAATATAATACAGGTTTTGCACCAAATGCTAATGCTATTGATGTTTTTTATACCGATTTTGTTTCTGTAAATACCTCAAATATTATTTTAGATAACTCTAACTGGAGTATTGATAGTTTTTCAACACAACAAGGTGGAGATGATAATAAGGTTGCTAACATACTTGATGGAAATCAAAACACCCGTTGGCACTCAAAAGCTGGAGAATCTAATTACCCACATTGGGTTATTATAGATTTAGGTAGCGAGGCTACTTTTTCTAAAGTAGAAATTTTAAGATCTACATATGATGGTGGTGGAGATAATAGAGCCCCAGATAAATTTACCTTTGAAGTTAGTAAAGACAAAATAACTTGGGTTGATATGGGTGAATTTAATTTCAATAGACACACTAATGATGGACAATTTTACTCGATTGTAGTATCAGACCCAACGCGATACGTCCGATTTACCGGCACTGAAGGAGGAGGAGGTAGCAATATGGTTCTTGGAGCCATCAAACTATTTAAGTAATAAACACACATAAAAGTGAGTGATATAGTATAAATATCATGTGTTAGTATTAGCACAGGAACTGTTTTTATAAAATGTTCGAAGATAATATTAGTATCACTGGAATAAAATAGCAGCTAAAAAACTAAACTTAAAGTTAGTTTTTTAGCTGCTATTTTTCTTTTTTAGAGAAAATAAATCTAAAATTATATCTTGTGAATTTTATCCGCTTGCTAAATTCTCTCTATCAAAAACTTTTAAAAGAATTTAAAAAAGATAATTTTTAAATGGGAACTTGGTGGAAAACAACAAGAAAATTATAATTAAATTTTAAAAACTTAAACTATAGTGAAAACAATTAGCACTTTTCTTTTTATATGTACAATTACTTTTTGTAATTCTCAAATTCTAAAAAAACAAATACCTGATAAACTGGTTGTGCTTACCTTTGATGACGCTCCTGCAAGTCATTATTCTATAGTGGCCCCTTTGCTAAAAGATTATGGTTTTGGGGCTACTTTCTTTGTATGTGAGTTTCCTCCAAATTATAAAGATAGTACACTTTATATGAACTGGAGACAAATAAAAATGCTTGATAAATTAGGTTTTGAAGTGGCAAATCATACACGAACTCATGCCAATGTTACTAAATTGACCCAAGCGCAATTTAATGAGGAGTTAGAATACATAGAAAACAAATGTGATTCTTTAAATATTTTAAAGCCAACTAATTTTGCTTACCCCGGATACGGGTTAAATTCTAAAGTTCTAGATTTTTTAGATAAAAAAAGATATGTTTTCGCTAGAGCTGGAGGCAGTAGGGTTTATGATCCTTTAATAGATCACCCCTACCTCATCCCGAGTTGGGCAATAGATGAGAATAATAAAACAGAAATAATGGCTGCTCTTGATAAAGCAAAAAAAGGAAAAATTATAATCCTAACCTTTCATGGAATACCAGATATGGAACATCCTTGGGTAAATACACCTCCAAGATTATTTAAAGAGTATTTGAAATATTTATCTGATCATAAATTTAAAGTGATCTCGCTTAAAGATTTGAATAATTACATAAACACTGATAAGGCTAAAGAAACTATTGTTGTTGACATGAATAAGCCATTAAAAAATTAATTAACATCTATAAAACACCTATTTTTTATTAATTTCAACTGTTTGAAGTTAAAAGCTACTGTTTCTGTTTATTGATGCTAATGAAAAAGTATTTACAATAATTTTATCCTTCTATTCCGCTTATTTATTTTATAACTTCATCACTATTAAAAAATTATAATACATTTCTATAACTTATTTTCCTATTGTAGTAAAAACCCATGAACCATATTTAACTTTAAAAGAAATATATGCATCATCTTCTTTGTAAAAATCAAGACCTTTTACAGATTTTGAGGGTTTTCCGTTTTTCCAAATAACTATATTTCCTACTTTAATTTCCTCAATCTTTGTATCACTAAATATATGTTTAGGTATACCAACAATTCCTATTGTTTTTGGAGGTGAAATCAAGGTTTGTGTAAAAGTAGAATTAGTAATATTACAAGATGCTTCAATTACTCCATAAGGTGTAGGTAACGTACCTGAAACTTGTTTTAAATCTCCCATTTTAGGTAAAAAGTTAAACTCTGAATAGGCAACTTTCGATGGACGTATTCCTAAAACACCTGTACTTAAGTGAAAGATAGGTCCCGCAGACCAAGCATGGTTATTACTGTTTTTGGCAGGAAATTCTTCCCACAAAGTAGAAGACCAGCTATTAATCATTTCCGAATGACGATTTCTCATACGCACAAGCATAGCTTCTGCATCTAGTTCTAATAGCGCCATCTCCACATACATTTCCTGAAAAGGGCTAGAATCATATCTTGTTTTTAATACTTTCAAGACATCTTCTCGTTTAGAATCATCAACCATTCCTGCCAACACGGCCCATGCATTGCTTCTATCATCTATTGTTGAAGATTGTTTATTTCCATTTTTATGAAACACGTATGCATTCGCTTCATCATTCCAAAAATAAGTATTGAAATTATTTTTAACTTTAGTTTGAAGCGTTTTATAATATAATTTATCAGAATTTTGTCCTACCAAATCTGCAATATTCATTACCGCATCTAAAAGAAGTATATAACTTGCATTTACAACAGTATTGACACTGCCATTAATAACATCTTTATTATCTCCCCAATCGATCCAATTCCAAACTCCCGATTGTAAAACAAGCATTCCATCCTCATTCGCTGTGCTATTACAATAATTAATAAATTTCTTAATCTGAGGATAAAGTTCTTCTAATAAAGCTTTATCTCCAGAGTACATATAATACTTCCATAACATAGCAACAGCGGTTATATTTTGATCTGGAAGATGGAATTCTATACCTGGAGCTGTAGTATAAAGCGAACCATCTGGCTTTTGAGTATACATAAATTCTCTATATGCTTTTCTACTTAAAAGATTACTTTTTGTATCATACAAACAAAAAGAATAAAGAATTTGCTCTGAAACATCTCCCCACCATTGACCTCTTTCTCTATTAGGGCAATCGTAATAAATATCACGCATACATACAATAGATGTGTTCTTACATTTTTCCCATAACACATTTAAATCTTTATCATTTGAAGTAAATTCTCCAATAATTTCTGCGTTATAGCTAGTTTCTCTAAATTGTAAGTCTAATACCTTTACAGGTGCTGTTACATTTGAAATTTCATATTTCACTGTATGACTGCTAGAATTTTGCCATGCAAAACACTCAAATTCTTGAACTCCCTTTTTTGTAATATATTCTTGATGATAAAAATCATTTAATACAATCTTTATTCTCACACCAGCAGGAGCATCTACTTTTAAATAAGGTGTACCTTGTATATTTATTCCTAAGTCTCCCACCACTGTGCTGTTTTCAGTTATTACAGTGTTTTTCAACTTAAAATTGTTTAAATATGGTTTTAATCCATAATCTTTCCAAAAGGGTATGGTGCGGTGTACTAAATTATTCCATGGTGCTACAGGCACACGACCTTTAGTAATAGCATTTACCCATGAAGTATCATCATAATTATATGTTATCCAGTTTCCTATCTCGTTTTGAGCATCATACAAAACGGGCCATGCAACCCATTTATATGAACCATCAGGATTTCTTAATTGTTCTGTTTTGATAAAAGCTGGATTGATTTTCATTTTCCATGATTCATCTGAAATAATGGATGACACACCAGCTCCCTTTAAATCAGACTGAAATAAAAACCCTCCTTGGTCTACCGTTATTTGTGAATAACTATTTACACCACCTTTATACCATACAAGAGCCGCAATACAATTGTCTCCCTTATTTAGATAAGGCGCTAAATCTATTTCATCATAATATGTATTAGTTAAATCTGGACGACCATCTAGCCCTCCATCTCTGATGACCAATGAATCGTTAACATATAACCAATATTTATTTTCTGCAGCAATTCTGGTTATTGCCTTTTTAGGTTTTGATTTTAAGCTTACCTTTTTTCTTAATGACAACCAACTATTATTAGGACCTTTATCAGTTGCCCATATCCAATCTGCAGTCCAATTAACTGAAGGTTTTGCTTTTTGAGAACTAGCCGTTTTTGGATAAAAACTTATTAAAATAAAAAAGAAGGCAAAAATAATTGAGGTTCCTTGTATAGGTTTTTGTGTATATTTCATTATTAAAAATTTAATGCTTAAAACGATAAAACTATCTAACTTATATTATGATTATAATGCGGGTAATTCATCTTTTATAGTTTCCCAAAAAGTTTCATTAAAAAGATAAGATGCGCCTATGAGATTAGCCTCCTCCGACTTTTGTATTATCCGTACGGGAATCTTAAATCCCTGCTTATTCCATAAGTCTATAACCATTGGAAGAAACAATTGATGAGATCTAGTAATATTACCTCCTATCAAAAGTAAATCTGTATTAAAATCTAATAAATAAGGCAACATAAACTCTGCTAGGTTATTAGAAAATTCCTGAAAGACTTGATGAGTATATTCATTATTAAAATTAACAATGTCTTTAACTCCATTAATTCCTTCTTTACCTGATAATAAAGAATATCTAGCTATAAACCAACGGGTTGAAAAATAGTCATCTGCAATACCTTTTTTATAATTTTTATCCCAAAGACATCCACCTTGAGGTACTAAATCATCATCTGCTATAGGAAAATTATCTTTTAAAAAAGCAGCTCCAAAACCTGTTCCAATGGTAATTGCTACTACCCTACTATTCTCTTTAAATTCATTGGTTAATTTACCTCCAAGACCAAAAGAAGAAGCATCATTTAAAAAACGTAATTCAACTTTTTTATGATCTAAATAATGTATTAGTTCATTAACAACAGAGACTTGATAAAGTGATTCATATTTATCATTTTTTTCAAACATAGCCTTCCCTATTTTATATTGAAAAGGTCCGGGCATTGCAAAACCAATACCTATTGTTTCATTAGAATTTATTGAATTCAAAGTTTTATTGATAACTCTCGCCCAATCTTTAAAAATTAGATCTTTACTTGCTTTACTGTTTACTGGCCCCCTATAATAGGTGCCAGAAATAATTTCAGAAGTAGTTATATCTACTGCTGCACTTGTGATATGACTTCCGCCTATATCCACTCCAATGGTTATGGTCATTAAAAATATATTTACTTAATATTAATCTCTCTTTTTAGTTTTATTTGCTACAAAATTCAGCAATAATGGATATGCAGGATCTGCCATATTATGACCATAGCCATCCATTTCATAAAGCGTAATATCTTCATGACCTGAAACTTTCATCATTCTATAGAAGTAAGCATTCTCCTCATACCTACCCAACATTTCAAGTTCTCGATCTCCAGTTATCAACAAAGTGGGAGGTGCATTTTTACGAACATAAAATAATGGCGCGAATTCGTCTACAATAGGTTGTTCTCCAGATATTCCTCTTTCTGCTCGAATTGTAAAATGGGTAATAGTGTGGCCACTAAAAGGAACTAACCCTGCTACTTTGTTGGCTTCAATTTTATGTTTCTGTAATAATTCTTGCTTCATTACCGCCATTAATGCAAGATATCCACCAGCTGAATGTCCTGAAATAAAAATGGAATTAGGGTCGCCATTGTAGTTTTTAATATTTTTAAAAATCCAAGCAATGGCAGCGGCAGCATCAGAAATACATACTTCGGCTGTTACATTTGGTGATAAACGATACCCTACTCCAACGATAATATATCCTTTGTTTTTTAATGCTTCAGGAATTTCTCTTGTCCCTCCTGTTAAGCCACCTCCGTGAAACCAAACAATTGTAGGTACATTTTCTTTATTCTTTGGATAGTAAATATCTAATAAGCACTTTTTTTTCTGATACTCTGATACACTTTCTGTTGTTAAATCGGAATAAGAAATAGCATTAGAGCGTTTATAATCAATATTTTGAGCACCAATCCATAACGAAAATAAAAATGTAAAAAAATAAATAAAGTTTTTTTTCATAGCCAATAGCCTTTAATCATAAATAGATTCATCGTGATTTTTTATTTTTCTATTTCTGTTTTAATTTCCATTATTCCACCTTTTTCAAAAATTGAATAAGGAACAAAATAGCCAGCTATTTTGTCTCCATTAGTTTCTATAGATTTTAATTTCCGAGAGTCCCCTGTTCGTTTGATTGTTAGTGTTTTACCATTATTCAAATCCCAATTAATTTCATCGAAAATTGGAATTGTAGTTATGTATTCATTATCTGCAGTAGATAATGGATATAAACCTAATGCCGAAAACACATACCAAGATGACATTTCACCTGCATCATCCATTCCTGATAATGCCCGACCATACTTTCCAACACCATAATAATTTTTAAGAAGCTTATCAATCACTGCTTGTGATTTTTCGGGTTTATCTACGAAATAATATGAAAAGGGTGCTTCATGATCTGGTTGATTCCCATGACAATATTGTCCCATAAAACCAGAAACATTTCTAGCTATATGATTGGGGTTCCATGGTAACGTAAACAAAGAATCTAGCTTGCTTTCAAATTGTTTTTTTCCTCCATATAAATCAACCAAACCGGGCATATTATGAGGTACATAAAAAGATAATTGCCATGCATTTGCTTCTCTATACATATATTCATAATATGGGTATTGAGGATTAAAAGGAGTAACCCAATCATCATTTTGAAGTTTTCCTCTCATGAAATTGGTTTTACTATCAAACACGTTCTTATAATTCTCTGATCGCTTCATTAAATCTTTATAATGCGTTGTATCTCCCAATTTATTTGCCAAAAGTGCCAATGCATAATCGTCGTGGGCAAACTCAAGAGTTTTTGATACTCCTGCACTTCCGATTGTTTCAACATGTGGATTTTCAATAATCGCTTCTGATATGTACCCTTTTTTTATATACTCAGCAATATGAGGTCTTATTCCGCCTTCTTTATATGCATTATTCAATAAAAGTTCATAAGCCTTGACTATATTAAAATTGTTAATGCCTTTAAAATAAGAGCTCGTAATGAATGGTGCTGCATGATCACCGTGAAAAAAAGTAGGCATAAACCCTGTAATTGTACCGCGATCTACCATACTTTGAATAACATTGCCTGTTAATTTAGGCCTTAACATGCTTAACAATACCAATTTGTTTCTATAAGTATCCCATAAAGAAGGTAACGTATAGTATTCAAAATTTTCATTTCTAATATTACCTACTTCATCAGAAAACTCACCATTAATATCACTCCTTAAGGCGGGCCATAAAAATGACCTATATAAACAACTATAAAAAAGTTCTTTTTCTCTTTTAGTACCTCCTTTTACTTTAATTCGGGACAAAAGCGTATTCCATTCATGCTCACCACTTTTAAATACATCATCAAAAGATTTAGCACCTATTTCTGCTTCAAGATTTTCTTTCGCATTTTTGGTGCTCACAAAAGACAATCCTATTTTTAAGATAACAGGTGAGTTTTCATCATTTTTAATATGAACCATCGCATGTGCTCCTATTCCTTTTTCTTCAACATGTAACTCTTCTATTACTTGATTTAAAACAACATAAAAAAAGACTTTATCTTTTCCCATGTTTTGAACACCTTCTAATTCATGAGAATTTACTTTTTTAATTTCCCAGTCTGTAACATGATTATTAGATTTATTCAAATCAAACAGAATGCTTCTATCTTCACTATTTTCAAACGTATATTCATGAATACCACATCGTAATGTAGAACTCAAGCGCACATCAACCTTAAAATCTGATAAATACACTTGATAGTATGCAGGTGAAGCAGATTCATTACCATGTGAAAATTTTGATTTATATGGATACTTTTTTGAACCGGAAACAGGTAAAATTGGTATATTACATAAATTCCAATGCCCCTTATTAGTATGCGTAAATCCTAAAATTTCTGTGTCTTCATATTCATAACCAGCACCAGTATGATATTCTGTAATTGGACTGAGCTGTACCATAGCATTAGGTAGAGAAACCCCTGGAAAGACTAATCCTGCCCATACCCTCCAATCTTTTGGCGGCGTATATCCAATTAACGCAGTATCTCGTAAAGGTTCTGTACCTAAAAAAGGATCTACATATATAGATGGGTTTTCCATAAAGGATTCCACAACTTTTAATGGCTGATTTACCTTACTTGCTCTTTGTCCTTGGCAGGAAACTATAAAACTAATTACCATTAACAAAATCGCATTATTGCATTTGTTCTTCATTTTATAATGAAATTTTTCTTTCTAAAAAATAAAGGAATTAAGACAATAGTTTAGGGTTTTGTTGATAGGTTTTCCATAAAAATTCTCCAAAAAGTGTATTTGCCCATGCGAACCAAGATCTTGTAAAATCATTTGGATTGTCTTTATGAAAAGTTTCATGCATAAAACCTGTACCAGCATGAGTCGCTTTTAGCATTGCGATGCATTCTTTAATTTCTTTTGGTTTATTACTGGTTAATCCTTGCATGATGATTGCCATTGGCCAAATCATGTCTAGACCTACATGAGGCCCACCAATACCTTCGGCTGCTTTTCCTTTAAAGAAAAAAGGATTATCTAATGATAGTACAAATTTTCTTGTATTTTGATATATTGTATCATTACTATCAATTGCGTCTAAATAAGGAAGCGATAATAAACTAGGCACATTTGCATCATCCATTAATAAATGATTTCCATAACCATCAACTTCAAAAGCATAAATATCACCATATTTAGGATGATTAACAATGGCGTAATCTTGTAATGCTTCTTTAACTTCGGTGCTTAATGCTCTCAACTCTTTTGCTGTTTTTACATCATGAGCTATTTCTTCCATCATTTCAGCAGCTTGATCTAAACTAACAACTGCGAAAAAATTAGAAGGAATTAAAAACGAAAATACCGTTGCATCATCACTGGGTCTAAATGCTGAACAAATTAATCCAACAGGATTTACAGGATAACCATAACCTTTAAGAGGTCTTGTATCTGTTCCTTTGGGTGTTTCTCTTTGAAAATGATATGGATTTTTTCCGTTTTTTTCTTGTTGATCAATAAAAACTTTTAATGTAGCCTTTATTGCTTTTTGCCAATCGGCATCAAAAGGGGATGTATCGCCCGTGGTTTTCCAATAATTATACCCTAACCTAATTGGATAGCATAAAGAATCTATTTCATATTTACGTTCATGAACACCTGGTAACATGTCAGTATAATCTGTAGTCCACTCACCCTTTTTATTAGGATCTTCGTAAAATGCATTCGCATATGGGTCTTTAAGAATATACGCTGTTTGTGTATTTATTACACCTGCTATTAAATCTTTTAGATCTTTATCTTTATCAACAAAAGCCATATAAGGCCATACTTGGGCCGAACTATCTCGCAACCACATAGCATCGATGTCTCCTGTAATAACATAAGTATGAGGTTTACCATTTTTTTTACTAAAAGTAACTGTGGTATCAAGAGTATTAGGAAAACAATTGTTAAATAGCCAA
Source organism: Mariniflexile litorale (assembly GCF_031128465.2). Taxonomy (GTDB): domain Bacteria; phylum Bacteroidota; class Bacteroidia; order Flavobacteriales; family Flavobacteriaceae; genus Mariniflexile; species Mariniflexile litorale. Next base: position 169,863 of record NZ_CP155618.1, read on the forward strand.
ACGAGTTCTTCATCCTTTATGTTTTTTTGAAATTCTTTAATAGCTTTCTCTATTTCCGTGCTATTGAAATTCCTTTCGCCTTTAGGCAATCTAACTACTGGAAATTTACCCGTAACGTTTGAGGCCATTAAATGGTTTGGATTCACCATTGTTAAACCTCCAAACATCACTGTATTCTGTATAAATTTTCTTCTTTGCATAAGTATTCTATTTATTATTTTAAAAGACTTGAAATATGTTTCACTATTATTTAACTTTAACACGCATTAATTTATCTTTACAATATTAAGTAAAACGATTTAGTAAAAAAATAAAAATATAATTAAATTATGTTATTTCTTAAATAATGTGTCTAATAAATTAATAATTGTTAAGCTAACTACCTTTTTTGAGAGGAGCTTCTAACAACAAGATTTGTTTTTAACTTAATTTGAGTGATTGGAGAACCCTTTATGTCATTTTTAAGCAGAGATAGCATTAAATTCATAAGTGTTTGAGCAATTTCAGAAAATGGTTGAGATATAGCAGAAATAGTTGGTCTGTATATCCCGAAAAAATCTAAATCATCAAAAGTTATAATTCCTAATTTGTTTATGTAATGAGGAAAGTTTTCATTTAAAACCTTCAAACCACTTAAGGCTAGATAGTTTGTAGCAAAATATAAGGCATCTAATTTAGGTGTTTTCTCTAAAAATTCCTGAATACTATTTTCACCGCCATAATTAGTTAAATCTTGAAGAGATATTTTTAGTATATTTTCATTAAAACCCGCTTCGGTAATCGCTTCTTTATAACCATTCAATCGATCTATCATTTGAGTTTGCTGAACATCTATTGTTACAAATCCAATATGTTGAAAATTATTATCAATGAGATGTTTTGTTGCATTGTATGATGCTTCTTTATTATTTACAACAACGTAATTAGTATCTAACTCGGGAAAATAACGGTCAAAAAGTATTACGGGAAACCCTTCCTCTATGAGCTCTTCAATTTTTGATTTTATTCCTGCTGATGGAATAATAATATAGCCATCAACCTGCCTGTCTTTAAATAAATTTATTAAATCTATTGATTTTTCATCATTATTTTCATTGCTGCAAAACAAAACCTTATATCCCTTTTTATAAGCGATATCTTCCATAATTCTTGCAAGTTTTGCGAAAAAATAATTAGAAATATCTTCAACCATAAAAACGATAATCTTAGATTTACCCGTTCTTAAACTTTGAGCTGTTTGATTAGGTTTGTATTTAATTTTTTCAACATACTTTAAAATTTTATCTGTAACAACTTTTGATATTTTTTTTTCTTCAGCTTTACCATTAAGCACAAATGATACTGTAGTAACAGAGACTCCTATAACTGCTGCAATGTCTTTAATGGAATGACGTTTATTCTTCATTTAAGATTGTATTCAAATTCTTATATTAGAGTATTTAAATTAGAATTACCCTGCTAAAATGACTTTGTAAAATTATAAAATCATTCTTTAATTGAATTAATCACCTTGAAAGAGTTGAATTTCTTATTTCAAGGTTCGTTTTTAATTTTATTCTTGTTGTTCCTCCATTTTTCTTTCCATCCTTAAGTAAATTGAGCATCAAATCCATCAGAGATTGAGCTATTTCAAAATAAGGTTGGCTCACTGCTGTAATGGTTGGCGTATAAAATTCAAAAAAGTCAAGGTCATCAAAACTCATAATACCCAACTCATCCATATAATGAGGAAAATTCTTTTTTATTACATTAAGACCACTTATTGCTAAATAATTAGTTGCAAAATAAATAGCATCTAATTGAGGCATTTCTTCAATAAATTTCTTTATATTATCTTCTAATTTATTCCTAGTTAGAGTATATTCATCAAAAGGTATTGTTATTACATGTGTACTTAAATTGCTTTCTTCAATAGCTTCTTTATATCCATTAAGCCGATCCAACATTTGAGTTTGCTCTATATCATTAGTAACAAACCCTATGTTTTTAAAATTATTAGTTATAAGATGCTTTGTAGCCCTATAAGAAGCTTCTTTATTGTCAATAACAACATAATTACTATCTAATTCAGGGAAATAACGATCGGTAAGTATTACAGGAAGCCCCTCATCGATTAACTCTTTAATTTTAGGCATTAATCCTGGAGAAGGTATAATTATATACCCATCAACCTTTATGTTTCTATATAAATCAATTAGCTCTATGGATTTATTATCTTTATTTTCATTAGTACAAAAAATAACTTTATAGCCCTTTTTATATGCTAAATCTTCAATAATTGTTGCGAGCTTTGCGAAAAAAAAGTAAAAATCTTCGACCATAAAAACTATGATCTTAGATTTACCAGTTCTTAAACCTTGAGCAAATTGATTGGGTTTATATTCTATTTTTTCAACATAATCTAGAATTTTTTTAGTAACAGCTTTAGAAATTTTTTTCTCCTCTGCTTTCCCATTCAAAACAAAGGAAACAGTTGTTACGGAAACTCCCATGCTTTTTGCAATATCTTTTATTGAATGCCGCTTATTTTTCATTAAAATTATACTAACTTCTAAAGTTTACTTAAAATGTTAAAAATACAGCAATCACAATTTAATAAAAAGCTTTAGATGAAATTATTTATTATATAACTCTCTTTTACTTATTAAATAGTTTTAAAACTAGTCTTTTACTTGATAAACAAGTGCCTTATTCTTTTTGTGTTTGAGTACTTAATTTTCTGGTATCGTTTTATTTTTTTTGAAACTATTAATATATACCAAGCAATATAAACAAAAGAATGTAATGGAATTATATATGAGAATTTAATTTCTGTTACTTTAAGAATAGTTGTGTCTACACCCTTCCCTGAGATATCTGTAAAAGTCGCAGCGGCACCTACTGAAGATACCTAAGAAAAATATGTTCATAAGATGAATGAACTTGTCTATTTCTTTAACAAAGCTTCTTTACTTTGAATTTAAATTTTTCTAACACTTCCTGTTTCTCCTGTACATTTATTTCAGGAAGTTTTGCAGAAAAGTATAACACAAATAGAATACTTAAAACTCAAATTCTAATAATATGTTTCTGTAAAATACATTCATTAGAATCTTAGTTTTTTAAAATTTTGTCATTAGGCTTAATTTTATTTCTATTTTCTTGTCGTTAGATGATTCACCACAAAACCTCCCACTTTTCTTCCCTGACTTACACCATTTTTAATTGCAGGCATATAATGTATACCACCATAAAGTCGACTAATTGCAGCCTCTTCAGCAGCGTCATTAAAAGAGTTAAATTGACGTGTTGGTAAACCAAATTCTACTTCGCTAGTATCGTTAAAATAAAAATCATCACCAAATAAATCTGTAAGCACCACGGAAGCTGCACCTGAAACAACACTATGTCCGCTAGTATATTCTGGAAATGGAGGGGTTTGTAAAAGTGGCATCCAATTGGCATCTATATATTGATTAATTAACGTTTCTGGACGTATTAAAACACTTCTGTATTTTTCATCCCAACAGCTAATAAATGCATCTGCTAATGCAACCGACACTCTCGTGTAGGCTTCAACAGCTTCCTGAAAATTCAATCCCTGTTTTTTAATTGCAATGGAAGTAATTCCTATCCAATGTCCCCCTGGTGTGATTTTTTTTGTAGCAAACATGGCATGCCCCTGATGATGTGATACAAACGGATTACAATCCCAAAATTTAGCTATTGCATCCTCCTCTTTATTGAGGTTTTTACCTGTGTTATACACCTCCATTATTTCTTTATAAAACACACTGCCTTTTTTTAAATTAAATGGTGTAGGTGGATCTGGAATAAATTGAGAAGCTGAATCAATAATAAATGTTCTGATCTTATTCCAATCTGGTTCAATACCATCCATATAATCAGGTGGTGTAGGTCGCCAAGACGCATCATCTTCACTTACTGGATATTTTGACATGGTTCTTGTCTGCTTGTAATTATCCTTATCTACCCATTCTAGAATATGAAGAGCTACCAACTCTCCATATTTTAAAGACCTTTTTAAAATCGCTTTATCTAATCCATCATTCTTTATTTTATCAAACAATTCCTTTTCGTAAGGATCAAATTTCTCTTCAGAAAAAACCAAACTTTTACCAACATCTATATAGGCCTTTAAGGCTGCTACTTCAAAATTATATACCTCTTCTTTTTTAGGCTTGGGAATTGGATTAAGACCATTCAACTGACCTGCCATAGACATAAAATTACCATTTCCAAAGATTAAACATTCGTAGGCAGCAATACTTGGATAAGCATATATTCTACTAGCAACCGGAGGAGAAAAAACATCGTGAACAATAATATCTGTAAGTTGCTTGACAGTTTCATTAAAGTAAGTCCCATTTTTTAATGAATCAATCTGTAGAACAGGTTCTTTTTTACATCCAACTAAAAACAGAAAAGCTACTAGAATACTTGCTGATTTAATTCTAATCAAATCATTCTTATAAATTTTGTTTTTTAACATTTGGTTAATGGTTATATACTTTATTTGTAGTTGTTCTCTCTTTTATGAAAAATACAGACCACATATTGAAAGTTTTAGTCAATAGAAATACTTTTTAAACTATTCTTTACTTTTAATAAATAGCTTCACATTTTCGTTGTTTTTAGCTACTAATATGCCTTCTTGATTATCTGACAACTGAATTGATTGTAAATCTCTTACCTGATTATTCAAAAGGAAACCCATTTTTTGTTGATCTTCTACAACAAATGTACCATCACCTAAACCTTTAAGTAAATACCCATAACCAGCATCATATCTTCCAAACTGAACATTTACCTCATAGAAATTACCTCCAACCAACACATCTTTGTGTCCATCATTATTATAATCTAAAGGTAATAGCGCATTAGATGTGGTAAACTGCACTTGATTAGGTAGCGGTTTCATTTTAAACTTTCCGTTACCCAGATTCTCAATATACATTGATCTCAATTCTTGTACTTCAAAATGTTTTGCCTTTAGCAATTGTTCTTTAGGAAAAATATCATTCAATTTTGCTGTTGAATATTGTGCGTAAGTATTGAACTTTTTACTTAAGTAGCTTAACTGTTTTTGCAATTCATCTATTCTGGCAAATGGAAATTCTTCACCATTTACATAATGCGTAATAATTGGTTCTTTCCAGGTATTATGATCAAAATCATCAACATACATTTGAACAGGTTCAGATACTGAAGCTCTCAGCTTTGAATTTAATCCTAAATTTCCAGCTATTAAATCTAAATCGCCATCTCCATCAAAATCTTCTGCAACTACTGTATTCCACAACCCACTACTAATATCTAAGCCTATATTTTCTGGTGCTTGTTTGATTAAACGCCCTTCCTTATTGATAAATATGGTAATAGGCATCCATTCCCCTACAATTACTAAATCTGTCCATTGATCTCCATTTAAATCTGTCCATATAGCCTCTGTAACCATTCCAACATCCTGTAAACTGGTGTTTTGCACTTCTTCAAAATCACCTTTACCGTTATTGTTAAGTAAATAACTTTTGGGTATACCTCCATAATTGACAGGAATCGCTCTACCACCAATAAAGGCATCTACATCCCCATCCTTATCATAATCACATGCTTTTACACAAGATGCTGTTACATGTATTTCTGGAAGATTTTTAGATTTTGAAAAATTACCTTTTCCATCGTTCATATATAATCGAGGCATCATTTGTGGGATATTTTTAAAATCCTGGTTGCCACCAGTAACTACTAAAAGATCAACATCTTTATCGCCATCTGCATCGAAAAAAGCAGCACCCACATCTTCTGAAAGACTATCCTTAGCAAAAACAGTTTGATTTAGATCTACAAACTTATTGGTATTGGTTTGCTTATAAATTGTTGAAGCCTGTCCTCTAGCACCCGTAACAAAAAAGTCTTCTTTTCCATCATTATTTACATCGGCAACAACTATACTAGGACCTTCGGCAGACACCATATGGGGCATAAGACGCTCTCTGTTAAACTCGAAAAATCGATTTTCCTGATGTTTGTAATGAATATCAGACTTATTTGTAATGTCTTTAAAAAGTGTCTGTTTTTCTATTTTCTCTTCAATGATTTCAGAGGCTTCGTCTTCTGTAATTTGAATTTTTTGATTTACAGCGACATCAGTTAGCACTTGTCGCTTTTTACCCATCCATTCTACAATAACACTGTCTACTTTTTGAGCTGACCCTAAACCAAAAGTAAGATACGCTGGTGGTGAAGACATATATCCACGAACAGACATCATTTCTTGAAATTGGATGTTTCCTTGATATTTTAAATATACTTTAGTTCCTATTCCAAACAAATTTTGTTTGTTTCCCTTTAAAGCTATTTTTAAATAATTAGGCGATTCTATTTCATCCTTATTATTATTTCTTATTCGATTTTCATAGACTTGAGCTGTTTCATTTAAATTATTAATCACTAAATCTAAATCACCATCATTATCTAAATCTGTATGAATAGAGCCATTAGAAAATGTTGCCGCATCTAACCCCCATTCGGAAGCTTTATTTTTAAAAGTAAAATCATTTTGGTTTTGATATAAGTAATTACCCAATCGGTCGCTTGGCATTTTAGAAACGATATCTTTATAAATATTTTTTTCGCCACTTTTAATGTTTTTTTTGACGGAATTATTAGATATGTATTTCATATAATCCATATCATTACTTCTTCTGTAAATTCCGTTGGCTATAAAAATATCTTTACTACCATCCAAATCGTAATCGTTTATCAATACCGACCAACTCCAATCTGTAGCTGCAACTCCAGAAAACAAGGCAATATCACTAAACGTTTCATTACCGTTATTAAGCTGCAAAGCATTTCTAGCATATTGGTATCCGTAACCAAATTTTAATTTATAATGAAATATAGGATACGAATCTTCTCCTTGTGAAGTTCTAAGTTTTTGCGGGTCTTCGGCCAACATATCTAAAGACATAATATCTGGCAGGCCGTCATTATTAATATCAGCAATATCAGTACCCATCGAAAAGCGACTTGTATGCCCCATGTATTTTTCTAAACTTTCGCTAAAGGTTCCATCTTGATTATTTATGTATAAATAATCATCTTCGTGAAAATCATTACCTACATAAATATCGGGGTAACCATCATCATTTATGTCTGCAACGCTAATCCCTAAGCCGTAGCCTATAAGGCTACTATACAAACCAGATTCTTCAGTAACATCTACAAAAGTATTATTATCATTTCTGAACAATTTATCTCCTATGGGATGAATTACTTTTCTTTGAGTTGCCGGTCCGAAAATACCTTTATTGTAATCAGAGTGGTTCAAAAAGTAAGCATCTAAATCGCCATCTAAGTCATAATCAAAAAAAGCTGTTTGGGTTGTAGTAGTTGCTAAATTGAGGCCATATTTAGAAGCTTCTTCTTTAAATATAGGGTATCCATTTTTATCATTTCCATAATTTATATAGAGCTGATTTCGACCATTGGTGTTTACAAATTCCCCTATCTGACTTAAATAAATATCTAATCGTCCATCGCCATTTATATCTACAAATGTTACACCAGTATACCATGTATCTTTAGAGCCACCCATTTTAGTATATTCTGTAATATCTTCAAATGTTAAATCTCCTTTGTTTAAGTAAAGCTTATTCAATTCCATGTTTGCAGTAAAGTAAAGATCATCCAATCCATCACCGTTTAAATCTCCTGCTGCGACACCTGCGCCATTATAAAAATAAATATATTTTAAGAAGTTAAATGTATCTGTCTCTTCAACATTATTTTGAAAGTTTATTCCAGATTTACTTGACGGTACTAAAGAAAACCCTATGTCTTTTTCTTCTAAATTTGAACATGCCATTGCCAATATGCTTAATAAAAGCATATAAGTAAATCTCTTTAACAATCTCATTTCTTTTCTTTATTATTAACTTTTATCGCTATTAACTTATCATCATTGTTCGCTGCTAATATTATATTTCCTTTCTTACTTTTTATAGTAGCCAAGTCTTTAGTGTCACCATTAATTAACAATCCTGATTGATGATACGGAATTGGGTTAAAAGCACCCTTTCCATTACCTTTAAGAAAAAGACCATAACTTGCATCGTTTCTGGGAGTTTCTACTTCAGATTGATAAAGATTCCCAGCTACAAGTAAATCTAAATAACCATCTTCATCAAAGTCCTCACAGAGGATATCATTAATTGAGGATATTTGAGCTTCATTGGGTAAATTGGTTATTTTAAATTGATTATTTCCTAAGTTTTCAATGTAGCTGGAAGCAAAATTTGTGACATCATAATGAATGGCTTCAGATAATAATTCTTCTGAATAAACATCTTCTACAGTTGCAATAGCAAACTCATTGTAATCTTTATATTTTTCTGAAATAGCCGGTATTTGTTGGCTAGAGCACTGTTTACCTCTTACAGGAAACTGAGTCCCTTCGTTATAATAACTCAATACAATATCTAATTGTCCATTACTGTCAAAATCGTGAGCATAAACACTAAAAGGTTCTTCAACTGAAGCCTTGTACTTGTAATTAAGTCCAAGGTTACCAACCACAAAATCTAAATCACCGTCCTTATCAAAATCTGCAGCCTCAATGGCATTCCACCAGCCAACAGAATTACTAAAACCAAATTCTTCAGCACTATCAACGAAATTACCAGATTCATTTTTTAAAAATGTAATAGGCATCCACTCACCAACGACAATTAAATCTAAATCATTATCATTATCAAAATCAGACCAAATAGCATCAGTTACCATTCCCAAACCATTTAAAACGGGCGCAATATCTTTGGTAACATCTTTAAATTCTATATGTCCTTTAGTACTAATGTTTTCTAAAATATAACTATTTGCGGGTAATGGATAACTTCTTGGTACCATCCTGCCTCCTACAAAAAGGTCTAAATCACCGTCACCATCATAATCTGCTGAGATAACACGAGAACCACTTGTAAGCATTTTTGGAAGTGCACTTTTTGTCTTTGTAAAAATACCGCTACCATTATTTATATAAAGTCTATCTTGTAAAAGCGGAGAGTCTTTTTTAAATTCATTACCGCCACTTACCACATATAAATCCGGAGCACCATCTCCATTAGCATCAAAAAAGACAGCTCCGATGTCTTCATTAGCTTTATCATATTCCCAAGGTTGAGACATTGCTTTTTCAAAAGTCCCATCAGCCTTTTGATTATAAAGTACCCCACTAAATCCTGTAGCACCACCAGTAAAAAAATCTTCTAAGCCATCGTTATTAATATCAGCTACAGCTAACCCAGGACCATAACGAGAAGTTTTATGAGGTAATAGTATTTCATAGCTAAAATCATCAAAACGATTTTCTTCATGAATATGCACTAAGCCTAATTCCTGATTTGCTTCTTTAAATAATGTTTCAGACTTTTCCTTTAAGTTTTTTGTAAGGAATCTAGCATTTGAATAGTTTACTTCAACCATTTTATTAGTTGCAATATTTTTAAGAGCCTCTTCTTTACCATCGGGCCATTTAATAGTAACCTCATCAATGGTTGTAGATGCCCCAACCCCAAAATGTAAAAAGTGTTCTACCGACGATTGAAAACCACGTGTTAACGTTAAGTATTGATACTGTGCTTCTCCTTTATTTTCTAGTTTTATTTTCGTTCCTATTCCAAACGGATTTTTTTCAGGTCCTTTCAAATTAAATCTCAGGTAATTATTAAGACCTTTATCAGAACAAGTATTTTCATATACCATACTCGCATCGTCGGTATTATTAATAATTAAATCCAAATCACCATCATTATCGAGGTCAGCATAACTCGCTCCATTTGAATAGCCAAAGAAATTTAATCCCCAATCTTTTTGATTACTAAAAGATAGTCCTCCCCGATTTTTCATCACGACATTCGCAACTTTTTCAGAAGGTATATTTTTACTTAAAGCCAGATAATCTACTTCTTTTGTTTTATTTCCAAAATAGTCTCTTCCAAAGTCTATTTTTTTAAAATAATCCTTATTATTGGTGTCTTTTCTATTTCCATTAGTAATAAAAACATCTTTGAGCCCATCATTATCTAAATCTACAATAAGTGGTGCCCAGCTCCAGTCGGTTAATGCCAAATCGGTCATTTGTGCTACATCGCTAAAATGTGGTACACCTTGATTATCCATACCGTTATTTATTTGAAATACATTTTGCATGTATTGATAATGAAGACCTAACGAAACAGCTTCCCAAAATCTATTAGGATTCATACTAGCCATATTTGCTTTCGATTTACGATTCCCTTTTGGAGTCATGTCCACCTGTATAAAATCGAGTAATCCATCATTATTAATGTCGGCGGCATCACTGCCCATTCCGTATAATGCGGTATGATTTGTTGCTAACTCTAACTTATCGGTAAATGTGCCATCACCATTATTAAAAAAGAAGTAATCTTTTGATGCAAAATCGTTAGACAGGTATAAATCTGGAAAACCATCGTTATTGTAATCTGCAGCTATAACACCTAGCGTTAATCCATATTGCATGAGTCCAGATGCCTTGGTTACATCTTCAAATTTACCATTACCATTATTTTTATAAAGTCTATCGCTAGTTTCAGCAGATACTTTATCCATATTATATTTATACTGTCTATTTACTGCATTAAAAGGCGTCATAGGATAATTAGCTACAAACAAATCTAGATCACCATCCATATCATAATCAAAAAAAACGGCTTGTGTACTATTCCCGCTGTCATCTATACCATATGCTTTGGCCATTTCTTCAAAATGAGGAACGCCATTTTGAATCCCTTTATTAACAAAGAGTAAATTATTCGTTTCTTTCCATTTTCCTGCAACACTAACATATATATCTAAAAGACCGTCATTGTTAATATCTCCCATAGTCACACCCGTTACCCAACGGTCGTCTCCTGCAACACCTGCTTTTTTAGTAATGTCTTCAAACTGCATATTGCCTTTATTGAGATATAGTTTGTTGGGAACCATATTCCCTGTAAAATAAATATCTGAGAGACCGTCGTTGTTAATATCTCCAACAGCTACGCCGCCTCCATTGTAGAGGTAATGGTATTTAAAATAGTTAACAGAGTCTGTCTCGGTAAGTTTATTAGTAAAATCTATCCCTGAATTGTGAACTATTCTAAATAATGTAGAAGAATCTTCAGAAGATTTTTTTTTACACGCATTCAGACAAACTAATAGTATTAAACCACCTATAAAAAATTTATTAATCATAATTATCACACACTTAATTAAAAAAAAAGTACCAACTAAACTAGGAGCTTAGTCGGTACTAGAACTAATTGAACTAAACTATTTTTTTATTTAAAATAAATTCAATTTATTTATAATCTGGATTTTGATCTAGATTCTCGTTCTTATCAATTGCCGATTGTGGCAAAGGCAACTTCATATGTTTTGGTAGAAAAATACGTTCATTATCCATAAAAGGATCGTAAAGTCCATTTAATACCTGCTCTGCTATACCCCAACGTTTTAAATCAAAATAACGCAGTCCCTCAAGACCAAACTCATGTCTTCTTTCATTTCTGATGATGGTTCTTAATTCTGCTTGATTTGTTGTTGTAATCGCTGGATAATTACCTACATCAGATACAGCAACACCATATGCTCGCGCTCTTACCTGATTAATCGCGTCTAAAACAGAAGCGTCAATATTATTCGACTCTATTTTACCCTCAGCATACATTAATAAAGCATCGGCATATCTAATAATAATAGCATCTGTTCCGTTTGTAGCAGGTGGGTTTTTAGGGTCAACTATGGTTGCTGGTGATAGCCACTTAATCCAAGAAAATCCTTCTAGAGGTTGGTTTTCAAAATCAGGGTTCAAGCTTCCTTCTACAACATATTTAGACAATCTAGGATCTCTATTTTCCATAGGATTATTTTCATCATAGTATGGAGACGAAGTAATTGGCAGACCATCAATAGCTTCAAAAGAATCTACAAAATCTTTTGTTGGATGTATTGCCCCCCAACCAGCTATCATCGCTTCAAGGCTACCACCCCAAGCGTGAGTTTCACCAGTAGTATGGTTCGTCTTTATAGAAAACATAACTTCATTGTTATTTTCTTGAGTTGCATCAGCGAACATGGCAGAATAATCATCAGTAAGACTAAAGGATCCTCCTAAAATTGCTTCCTCAGCAGCATCTGCTGCTTCAGCATATTTACCTTGATATAATAACGCACGTGCTAATAAGGCATTGGCTGCTGCTTTATTTGCATGACCATCATCAAAATTTCGTTCAGCCAAATTGGTAATAGCAATTCCTAAATCTGTTTCAACCTGAGCAAAAATTTGTGCCTGTGTAGATTTTTCTATATCCTGATTCTCGACAGAAGACGGTTCTATTCGTAAAGGCACATCACCATAAGTAACAGCTAGTGTATAGTACCAAAATGCTCTAATAAAATGCACCTCTCCTTTCCATTGATTTACTAGATCTGTACTTACACCATTTTCTGATAGTCTGTCCGCATTCGCTAGAAATGTATTAGCTGTCGCAATACCATTGTAACATATGCCGTACAACAAACCAACAGTACCACCTGTTGAAGGAGTCATAGTACCATCAATAATTTGACGCCATCCGTAATCATATGTCTGATATGCATCATCTGTTGCTGCATCCCAAGCAATATAATTTCTTGGCCGATCTGATACTGCAAATGCAACTATTCTTTCCTGAAGCCTTCCATAGACTCCTGTTAAAGCCAATTCACCATCAGATTCACTAGCCCAAAAAGTTTCTGACGATAACGCATCTGTAGGTTGCTTGTCTAAAAATTCATCAGAACAAGCCCATAACCCTATCGCTAATACAACTATTAAAACTGTTTTATATATATATTTATTCATTGTCTTAAATTTATAATTAGATAGCATTTTTAAAATGTTATATTTAACCCAAATGTGAAGGCTTTACGCTGTGGGTAGTTTTGTGGATCACCGCCTACTGCTCGCTCTGGATCAAAATTGAAAATATCATTATTAAAAGTAAAAAGGTTTTCTCCAGAGAAATAAACTCTTAGATTACTTGCTGATATTTTATTTGCTATTTCTTCAGGAAATGTATACCCTAAAGTCATATTTTTTATTCTTGCATATGATGCATCTCTTAACCAAAATGAATTTCTTAAATTTTGAGAACTTCTTGCATCAGCGGTTGACCAAGCTATTTTAGGTAATTCTGCATTAGGATTTTCAGGTGTCCAAGCATGTGTTTCCCAAACTTTAGGAATGGCTCCATCCTGAAATCCAGGATCTATACCTGGACCCGATAGATATCTCTTAATACCAGATACACCTTGTAAAAAAGTACTAAAATCAAATCCTTTCCAATTCATTGAAAGATTAAGTCCGTAAGAGAAATCTGGATGTCTACCATCAATACGCACTCTATCATCTCCATCTATAACACCAAAGCCTTCTTCTCCTTCAACTTGTTGATCCTTAATTCTTATGTGGCCCAATTCTGGGTTAGCTACGGGTTGTGTTGCTGCATTATCTAAATCTTCTTGTGTTCTAAAGATTCCATCAGCTTCCCACATGTACCAATCTTCGTAAGCATACCCTGTTTCATTAATTTTTTGACTACCTATTTCGGTTTCACCAAAATCCGTTAATTTATTTTTATACCATGATAGATTACCAGAAATACTATATCCTACTTCTCCAATTCTGTTCCTGTGGGTTAAAGCAATATCCCATCCTTTATTGGTCATTTCACCTCCATTAATAGTTGGCGAACTCAAACCTGTACTTGAATTGATTTGTAACTCTCTTAAAATATCATAAGTACGCTTACTGTAATAATCAATAGAACCAGATAATTTACGGTTAAGGATTGAAAAATCAATTCCTATGTCGGTAATTTCAGTTGTTTCCCAAGTTATAGAAGGATCTACTAAACGAGAAGCAACCACACCTGAGGAAAGCGCGTCGCCACTAAACGGATAGGCAAAATTTCCAAAATCAATCAATGATTGATATGGATATAAAGAATTAATATTTTGGTTTCCTAATTCACCCCAAGACCCTCTTATTTTTAACTGATTTAAGAAATCTGAATCTTTTAGAAAATCTTCTTTATCAATTCTCCACCCTGCAGAAAATGAAGGAAAAATTCCTAATCTATTACCTTTCGCAAATCTAGAACTTTCATCTGCTCTAATGTTAGCCTCAAATAAGTATTTTTCATCATAGTTATAATTTACTCTACCAAACCAACTTCTCAATGCCCAGGCTTGTGTAGCCCCTGTTGTTTCCTGTCCTGCAGCAGAAGCGCCATCTAAATCTGTTATAACGGTAGAAGCCAACCCTCTTCTGAGTGAACTTGTTACATTATTCTCTAATTCTTCCTGACTGTAACCAGCTAATATACCTAGGTTATGCTTCTTAAAGCTTTTATCATACTTAAGTGTTGAATAAAGTGTCTTTTGTTTAGACCAATAATTATCAATATTAAGTTGCCCATCAGAAACACCTCCTACAGCACTAGTTCTCAAGAATTCTCCACTCCTAAAACTATACTCATCAACACCAAAAAGTTGAGCTCTTATAAAATCATAATCAAATTTAAAAGCTCCTTTTGTGCTCCATACTAAACCATCTATTAACTCAATGTCAACAAATATATTTGCATTAAAGTTATAGCTAGATTGTTCCCTTCCATTAAGAACTGTAAGGTTACCCAATGGATTCGCTCTTGTAAACCCTTCATCAAATCCAGGAAAATCAGGATCATTAGGATCACCTGTAAAGGCTTTACCAGCATAATGCCCTGTGCCATCTAAGGTATAAGGTCCGAAATTTGGTTTCGAATTAAATGCGTTAAGCAAAGCTCTATCTGTTTCTTCAGATCCATGACGTACAGAAGTTAAACCTAAAATACTTCCTCCAACTTTTATACGATCGTTAAAGTTTGTTGTAAAACCTGTAAATAAATTAGTTTTTTCAAAATCGGTACCCACAATAACACCTTCCTGATCCCAATGCCCAATAGAAACATTTATTGATGTTTTTCCTGTGGTTCCACTTAATGCCACATTATGCTGATTAACAAATGCATCTCTTGAAAGGACATCAACCCAATCCGTATTGGGGTAAAGTGGATTTCCGTTAGCATTTCTATATGCATTTATAATTTCTTGAGGATACGTATTAACTGAAGCTCCAGGTGTATTTGCTACGGCCTGATTTAGAGCCTCCATATAATCAGCAGAATTGGTAATCATTTCTCCTAAATTAGTGATGGAATGTACTGAAACATTTCCACTATAAGTAATGGCCAATTTATTGTTGCTTCCTTTTTTTGTTTCAACCAATATCACCCCATTAGCGGCTCTAGATCCATAAATAGAAGCTGAAGAAGCATCTTTTAATACCGATATAGATTTAATAAGTGATGGATCTAAATCTTGAAGATTTCCTTCAACGCCATCAATAAGTATTAAAGGGTTATTACTACTTCCAAAGGAATTAAGCCCCCTAATGTTTATATTAAATGATTCATCACCAGGATTGGCAGTACCTTGAATAATGTTTAAACCTGGTACTTGTCCTTGTATGGCTTGAATTACGTTTTGTACAGGTCTGTCTTCAACTTGTTCAAGATCAACAGTAGAAACAGCTCCCGTTAAATTTACTTTTTTCTGAGTTCCATAACCAACAACTACGACTTGTTCTAAACTTGCTGCAGATTCTTCTAAAGAAATGGTAATACTAGTTTGTCCATTAACAGCAATTTCTTGAGAAGCAAACCCTAAATACGAAACTACTAAAACGGCATTTGGTTTTGATAAATTTAATAAAAACTTACCGTCAAAATCTGTTTGTGCTCCATTTGCAGTCCCTTTTTCTAAAATATTTGCTCCAGGTAGAGGTTGACCAGTCATATCATTAACAATTCCATTAATCACGAAGCCCTGCTGCACTTTAATTTTTGGATTTTTCTTGATTATAATGGTATTATTATCTGTTAATTCAAACCCTAAATTCTTGTTTGATAAACTTTGCTGTAACAAATCATCTATTTTTATTTCCCCTTTTTTTAACTGTACTTTAGGAGCTTCTTTAAACGCCTTTTTAGGATAAATAAAATGATAATCAGTTTGGTTCTTGATAATTTCAAATACCTGATCGACAGTAGCCAATTGGTCTTGGTCTATCATTACTTTTTCTTGAGAAAACAAGTTTGATGGAGTCAAACTAAAAACTGTTGTACACAAAAAAAAGATAAAAGTTCTCATAATAAAAATTAGCGACCGTTTCCTAATAAGGAAACACGCATTTAGTAATTTAATTTTCATAAATTTGCTTGGTGTTAGTTGGTTATACAATTAATTAATACTGTAGTTATTGGGACCGAAGTACGATGCTGGAAAATATCTAAACGAGGTCCCTTTTTTTATTCTAATACTACATTTCTATCTGTTATTTTAAATTCATTTATTATTCCAAAATTTTTAATATTTATTAGTATATCTTCAATGCTTTGTTTTTTTCCAAGACGTCCTATAAATGCTTCTTTTTCAAGTGATTTATTTTCAAAGTAAACTTCCATATCATACCAACGTGACAATACCTTCATGATCTCTTTAAGAGATTTGTCATCAAAACTAAAGACACCGTCTTTCCAAGATATTTCATTATAGACATCAACAGTTTTTGTAAATACTTGATTGTTTTCAATGTTGATGTTTGATTGTTGATTAGGTAGCAAGCTTAGTTTTTTATCTTCATAACTTAAAGCTACTTTACCTTCTACAAGCGTTGTGTAAATATTAACTTCGTCTTTATAGGCTTTAATATTGAATTCTGTACCCAAGACGTGTATTTCCTGTTTATTATTATAAACTTTAAAATCTGCACCGTGATGGTCTGAACTTGGTGACACATCAAAATAAGCTTCACCATAAACCAACTCTACTTTTCTAATTTCTCCTTTTTTAAAATTTACTGGAAACTTTAACTGAGATTCAGAATTTAACCATACTTGAGTTCCATCTGATAGTTTTACAAAAAACTGTCCTCCTCTTGGAATTGTTAAATAATTATAAGCGATTTTTGAATCTTCAATCTCCTCATTTCTATCATATACTAACTGTTCCCCATTACTATTTAAATTTTTACTTTGGAAAGAGGCTCCTTTTTCTAAAGCAATTTGCGACCCGTCTTCCAATGTAAGTACAGCCTTATCTGTACCTGTATGAATAACATTTTTGTTTACAATAGTAGGTCTGTTTTCAGTAGAATCACTAAATATATTATCTTTTAAAAAATAGACTGATGTCAATAACCCTATTGCAATTGAAGCCACTGCAAATTTCCAATACCTTTTACGCGTTTTTGGTGTATCAATTCTATTAACTATTTTTCGCCAAGCTTCTTCAATATCTATAACATTAATAGTATTGCTATAATTTGCCTTTACTTTATCGAAAAATTGTTTATGCTCCTTTTTCTCTAGACACCAAGCCTTGAAAATTAATTCCTCTTTTGAAGAAATTGTATTGTTAAGTTTTTTTAAGATTAATTTAAACTCCATTTAACTTGCTTCTATTTTAAATCCGCGATTTTTAAGAACAAATAATAGGTTCTCTTTCTAACGACAAAAAAAAACATAAAAGGGGTGACAAAAAATCATAAAAATTGTTAAAATAATAAAGAACACTCCTTTTATTGATGTAATTCTAAAAGAATTAATATAGAAGTTATAAGTTCGGTAATTTTAGATTTAGCTCGCTTTAATTGTGTTTTAACAGTATTAACTGAAATACCAAGCTCTTCGGCTATTTCACTATATTTAAAATTATGTAAAAATTTTAATTTTACTATCTGCTGCATTCTGTCGGGCAACGTATCCACTATTTTAAGTATTTGATGATATACTATTTTTTTATTTTCTTCCGAAGTTGAATCAAAAACATGTTCAGTAATTAAATTAACATTAAATTCTAGTGCATTAAAACTATCTGTTAATTTTAATGACTTCAAAAAATTTAGACATCGATTTCTCACCATGGTATAGACATATCCATGTAAGGAAGATTCTATTTCAATTTTATATGATTTTTCCCATATATAAATAAATACCTCTTGAACCACATCTTCACTAGCAGCCTTATCAAAAAGATAACCATTAGCATATATAACCAAATCTTCATAGTTTTTATTGAAAAAAGTTTTATAAACTTGACGATTTCCTTTTTTTATTTCTTCAAAAATAAGATTCATTAAACTATATTAAAATTTAGGATATTATAATTACGAAGCTAGTTATTTTTTTTCATTTAAAATTTCTGCCTAGGTAGATATAATCACTCAATTTTTTAAAAAATGATTAAAGTTAAATGGAGATATTCTGTTTTAAGTATTTATTTCCAATAAATATAATTCATCTAACAAGAAGAATCAAATAAGTTAAAATGAAAACAAAAGCATATTAAAATAACGTTAACCAAAAAAGTCGAAGACACCCTATTTATACTATTGAATGGGGTATAATAGTTTCGATATCAACGTTAATAAATTTGTTTGAGTAGTTATTGTTGTTTGTCTGCGAATTTTCAAAAGTGCAGTAAAGACCAACGTTAGATTGTAATTGGGTAGACACAAAGGTCAATAGAAGTAGGCGGATAAAAATAGCACCTGCTTTTCTAATAAAAATGTATTTTATATTCATGCTTTTATGATTTAATTAAACAAGGGAACTCAACGATATCATTGAAAAATAAAGGAGAAAACAATAATTAAATTGCCTTCTCCCCTTCTTTTTCTAATACATTAATTATCTCTTATTAATACGTTTTACAACATTAAGGTCTTTGCCTGCCACCTTTATAAAATAAATACCTTGTCGTAAATTGGAAAGATCAAGCGTATGCATTGATCCATTGGCCTTAGTGTTTAGAATCTCTTTGCCTGTTGAATCCAATAGGTAAATATTTGTGGTTTCGGTAATCTCTTCTTCAAATTTGATATTTAACGTCTCTTCTACTGGTACCGGGTAAAAACGAATTCCCTGATCATCACTAGTTTCAACCAGTTCACTCATTTGAATCGATATATCAGCAGTTCTAGCTCCCACACATGCAGCAGCAGTAAGATTAGCACCTGCAATGTTCACATAATCAATATTAGCCAACCCACTTGAATTGGTAGCCTGTAATCTCAGAAGCGTAGTCCCTGCTGTCAAGCTTACATTAACGGCTGATGTCTCGGTCCAAGTTGTCCAACTTCCTGTAGCAGGCATACTAACAGATGAAACTACCGAAACGCCATTTGCCATCACTTGAGCCGTTCTGTTTGTACTTCCTCCATTGGCATATCTCCATACCATACTATAAATACCAGCTGCGGCCACATTTACTGACCAAGTAATCCCCTTGCCATTAGCGTTGTCGGTATTAGCGAAGCCACTTCCTGTAAACCCACCATTATTGCTATCAACCGTTCCATCTACACTACAGAATCCGGATTCATTTTCTTGAATGGTTAAATCTATTGAGCCAATTACTTCAGAGAAATTAGCTGTCACCGCTTTGTTTCCATCCATAGTAATGGTTAAAGGATTACTGGAACCACTTGCGTCTCCGCTCCAGTTGTCAAACTGGTATCCTGATGCAGGCGTGGCGGTAAGGTTTACCGAACTGCCTTGCACATAAGAGCCACTGCTAGGGCTAATGTTTCCCTGTCCTATCACTGAGGTCGTTAACATAAAAGAAGGAAGCTGTGTGAAATTAGCCGTAATCGTTTTGTCTGAATTCATAGTAACAGTTAAAGGGTTGCTAGAACCACTAGCATCACCACTCCAACTACTAAACATCCATCCCGCATCAGCGGTTGCTGTCATAGTAATAACTGAACCCGCAGAAAAATCCCCACTCGAAGGAGATACACTTCCTTGACCATTTGTAGTAGCAGTTAAAGCATAAGTAATACCAGGATTCGACGAAACAGTATACTCAATGTATCCATTACAATCTAGGTTTTCGCTAAATGAACCTCCACATGTCCCTGTCCACACCCCAGTATTTATTGGCTGATCTTCTGACTGATAAGTATTACCATCCTGCTCGATGTAATCTATTAGTGCATCATTTGTACTACCTAAATCATTTAGAAAGTGCACGCGTACAGTTCCCGATCCTGAAGCAGTATAGTCCTGATAGCTGGTAGTGAGCGTCCAGGTTCCAATGGTAATTCCATTGGCATCTAAACGGATTTGTTCAGCACCACTTTTTCCTTTTGCTCTGACCGTGATATTGTCTGGCACTACTGGGATTACAGTAACTGTAGAAGTAGCAGTAAAACCACCGTCTTGAGTAGTTGCTGTAATGGTTGTAGAACCTATCGTAACACCTGTTACCACACCTGCTGAATTGATCGAAGCGACTGATGGGTTGGTTGATGTCCAATTCACCATTTTGTTGGTTGCGTTGGAAGGAGTCACATTTGCACTCAATGACGTATTCGATCCTACACCTACTGATACCGTCGTTGGAGCAACTGATATACCTGTAACTGCAATAGGTGTAATAGATCCAGAACGAGGCCCCGCACCACTCATCACTATGCTAGGGACATTGGACGCATTGTCCATTGAAACTGGATAGGGTGCAACTGTAAAATCTTCAGGCCAAAAAGACTCTTGGCCGCCTACATGTCTACTCCCTCCAAGACCTGTGTTTTGAGATCCTGATGTATTGTCATAAGTATTGCCATTTGCATTGATATGGCAATAAACGTCATACATAAACTGGTGAGGATTATTTACATTTTTAAAGTAGTTGTTTTGTATAAGGGCTGCTCCATATGACCCGACACCAATACAATAACCATTTCCAGCAGCTGTATAGTAGTTGTTATATGCATGAAGTTGTCCATACATAATTCTTGGCATCCGCTGATCTACTTTTTCAGCGAACCAGTTATGATGATAGGTCACTTTATTATTGCCAAAATCGCCTGGAGCGGTACCTCCACCATTTCCAATGAGGCAAGCTAATCTATGATCTGTCTGGTTAACATAATAAAACTTACACCATGACACAGTAGATAAACTTGTGGCCCATGTTAAGTCCAACAATCCGTCGGAACAATCCCAAATCTCACAATGATGCACCCATAAATGATGGGTATCTCTTGCTGCAATGCCATCAACAGCTCCTGTAATCTTTAAGTCACTGATAATGATATTGGACACTCCATTCATATTCAAGGTAAACCCCGAAATTTTGGCATTATTATCCTTGCCTCTTATGGTCTTGTTACTTGAAATATTAACATTACCACTTCCAGATATCGTTCCTTCAACGATAATGATACGTGCTCCGCTTGCACTAGCATTAGATTGCAATGCAGAAAAAGACGTTACTGTTACTGTAGAGCCACCAGCTCCGCCTGTAGTGGTGGATAAACCTTTACCAGATATACTGGCAAATCCATCAACAACATCTTGAGCCATTGCTAAAGATGAGCAGAAAATTAATAA
This sequence comes from Mariniflexile litorale, assembly GCF_031128465.2. GTDB lineage: Bacteria > Bacteroidota > Bacteroidia > Flavobacteriales > Flavobacteriaceae > Mariniflexile > Mariniflexile litorale. Next base: position 191,417 of record NZ_CP155618.1, read on the forward strand.
AATGATAGAAAGAACATTTCTGATAATTTTTGAGTACTTTTTTTTTGTTTTCATTTGCTTAATGTTTAATTGATTCTCATAATAGTAGTTGTTTAATTAAAATTTGATAACTTAAGTAGCTATGTTCCTAACTGAAGAATACCATTCACAGCAAGGGTTCATTTATAATCTCTAATCTTCTTATTATTTATATTGTATAAATCTGTTTTTATAAATGTTTTCATTTCAACATCAATAAATAAGATAAATCACTAAATAAGAATAAGCATAAAACTACAAAGGATAAAAGTTTTATGTTTGTAGACACTTTTTTGTATCTTTTTTTTGACTTAAGAAAAACTGACTTAAACATTGGGAGCAAAAACCTAGAGTTAAATAAAAAAACAACCCTATATTTTAAAAAAGAAGAGAAAAAGAATAGAGACCTTGCTCTCACAATTAGGAGACCACTTTATAAAAAGACGTAATTATGCCAAGTCTTTTCAAGGATTAAAGATTAGAGTACTTTCTAAAATAGCTAACTCACAACAATTCAATATATCAATAAATTTATTTTTGATAGAAACATCAACCATATTAAAATTAGTATTAATTAAAATGCTCAATGATATTATTTAATAAAATAAATTTTAATTTTTTTTATAGATAGCTCAAGTAATTATTTTGATAATAATATAAATAACATTTTTTGTAACTCTTTTAAGATGCGTCTTATTTGTAAAGACTTGACAAGGATAAAATTCAAAAAAAAGCCCTTTAATCTAATTATTAAAGGGCTTTTCGCTTTTGTGTCAAATGGTAATTCTGTTTTAATTTAGGAATTGTGTAAACATCTATAGTGTGATGATCTAAGTTCTATCTTTTCTATTCTCTAAATAAACAATTTGCTCCATAACTTTTACAAATCAAAACCATAGGCTAATCGTACCATCAGTTGAGCTAATCCGTTATCGGCTACATTATCTTTGATAATAGGGAAATCTTTTAAAAATTCGTATCTCAAGCTAATATCTACATACTTAGTGGCGTACCCAACACTTGGACAAAATAGCATGGAATTTTCATTGTATTCTTTAGTGGTTGAAAAAGCCCCCCCTATTTCTCCCATGACATAAAACTCATTTTTAAAGATAAAGGTTTTATATCCCACTTTAACTGGAACATAACCAAAATTCACACCATCTTCTTTTACAAATAAATTATTATACCCTGTCGTTAAACATAAGGAATATGTACTTGAAACATTATATTGAAGTCTAACGTCTCCTCCCACATTAAAACTATATGGATCATTTAAAGGCAGGCCTGTATTTAAACCAACTCCAAATTTAAAATTCCGCTTGTAACCATCGGTAGCTTTCTGTGCCATGGCAAAATGGGTATAATTGAAAATACAAAATATGGCTAAAATTTTAGTTATTTTTTTCATGACATTTTTTATGAATTTGAGTTTACTTTATTTGAAATGAATTTGGTTACACCATACTGTAAAGCATACCCTATTATTTTTTTAAAAAATGAGTGTGATTTTCCAAACACTATTCTTTTAGACAAATACCCTCCAGTGATGCTTGCTGCTGTTTGCATGATGTTAGTTTTTAAATCTGGAGAATGTTTAATATCTTGAAATGTATTCTTAAAGATATTAAGAGGTTTTATACTTTCAGAAGTAAGGGCAAATTGATTTTTTAACTCTTCAAGCTTTATCATTCTTTCAAGTTCTAAACGTGCAATCGTTTTATCTAATTCTGTATTTTGATTTTCATAAGATGCCATCTTGAGAAGTTTTTGAATTGTTTGACGCCGACTTAGATTTTAATAATTTTGCAATAATTAAATTTGTAATAGGTACTTTTATTATTTTATCTCTATTATAATTAAGTATAACAGTTACTATTAAATAAATACCAGAAACAACTAAAAAACCAAAGTAATCTTCACCTAATAGATCTCCTAAAAATAAGCTTAGACTTATATTTACAAATAAAAAAACCATTGCAACACCCACAATTATTACTAACCTAGCGAATATGGATGAAACTACATCAGCAGCTTTATCAATGGCATAAAGTTTTACTAATTCTGCATTAATTTCTGCATAATTTTTAGCTTTTTCGTAAAGCAATTCTATGTTTGCTGCAATAGTCTCCATTTTACATTATTTTATTTATTCATTTGATCTCTAACAGTTTTGATATCTTCCTTGATATTTTCTTTACCTTTTTGGATATCTTCTTTGCCTTCTTGTGCCAATTCTTCCCCTTTTGTAACTATAGAGTTATACTTTTCAGACACTTCATCTGCTAATTCATTTAATCTAGCCATCGCTTTGTTTTTCGCATCTTTACTTTTTTCAGCAATTTTTTTTCTTGTATTTGTTCCTTTATCTGGAGCAAATAATACACCTAATGCAGTTCCAACCGCTACACCAGCTAATACACCAATAATTGATTTACTTGTTTTCATATTATTTTATTTTAAATTAATTTTTCATTTATTATTCTTTTAGCAAAATGGCACATGTGCCATCTTGCTAAAAGAAAGGATAGTCACTCTATATTACTACTAGTTTAATTTTAGTGCTACATAAACACTAATATTGCTGTTTTTTCCATCAGGAAATGTATAGGTACCAGTACCTACAGTTCTTTCTTTACCTACTGTTGTAAGTCCATAATTATAACGTGCCCCAATTCCAATAGATTCAAAGTCAAAACCAATACCTGCAGAAATACCAGCGTCTATTTTGTTGAAATCATCATTATCGAAATTATCTTCAAAATCAAATGTACCGTCTTCTGTTTCATTGGTTATTTGTGCATCAATTAAATAAGCAATATAAGGTCCCACATGAATGTTGAAGTTAGGGGTTATATTGGCCTTAAGTAATACTGGCACTTCAATGTAATTTAATTTAAACTTTGCTTTTCCTTCTGCAAAAACATTGTCATAAGTTAATTCTGAACCTTTTCTACTAAATAAAAATTCAGGTTGTATGGCTAAGAAATCTGATATCGGCATACTTACATATAAACCGGCATTAAAACTTGTTAATACATTATTATCGTCTACATCTTCGGTATACATATTTGAAAAATTAACCCCACCTTTAATACCAAATTCGGCGTTTGAAGAGGAAGTTGTTTGGGCGTTAGATGTTAAAGATGTTGCTCCAAATGTTAAGAATAGAGCTGCTACTAATTGAATTCTATTTTTCATAATAATTAAAATTTTATTGTTTGTTTTACACTACAAAGATGCGATACACGGAGAGTTTGTTTATTATAAAATATTTTAGATATGTTATAAAATTCCCATTTTACAACTAAAAAATACTTTTAAAAATCAAGATCTAATTTTAAGAAACAGTGCATTATCATTCAAGTCAATCAAAATTTTAATACAGCACATGCCTTCATTACCATCTCAATATCTTTATGCTGTCTTAATAGTTGAGACCTTATAAATATTAATTAAAAAAATTTGAACATGAAGTTGAGAAACAAAACAATAGCCATATTAGCTACAGACGGATTTGAAAAATCTGAATTATTTGAACCTTTAAATGCTCTTAAAAATGAAGGTGCAGAAGTACATATTATTTCTATTAAAGAAGGTGACATTACGAGTTGGGATGATAAAAACTGGGGAGAGACCATTAAAGTTGATAAATTAGTGACTAACACAAATGCTTCTAATTACAATGCTTTGGTACTTCCAGGAGGTGTTATTAACCCCGATTTATTACGTATCAATGAAGATGCTTTAGGTTTTATTAGAGATTTCTTTAAAGCAGGAAAACCTGTTGCAGCCATTTGTCATGCACCTTGGCTTTTAATTAGTGCTGGTGTTATTGAAAATAGAACCGTTACTTCTTATAAAAGCATTAAAGACGATATTGTAAATGCTGGTGCCAACTGGCAAGACAAAGAAGTTGTGGTTGACTCAGGATTGGTAACAAGTAGAAATCCTAAGGATTTACCTGCTTTTATTAATAAAGTTATTGAAGAAATAGCAGAAGGCAAACACGAAGAGCAGGTTGTAAATGCATAATGCTTGAAGAAAATATTGTTTATAACATAAAGAGGAGTCTTTTACTCCTCTTTATTATGTTTAAGTTTTTAAATTATGAATATAATAGGAAACATTATTAAAGGAGTCATAGATATCACTGAAAAATTAACGCCAGAATCTAGTCCTTTAGAAAATCAAAAAGAGGTATTAAAAAATTTATTAGAAAAAGCTAAAGGTACTGCTTTTGGTAAATTCTATAATTTTGAAGAGATACTGAAATCTGACGCCATCCAAAAACGTTTTTCTGAGGCTATTCCTTATTTTGACTATAACAAAATTAATGAAGTATGGTGGCATAAGCTTCATGAGGGACACACCAATATAACTTGGCCAGATAATCCTGATTATTATGCACTAAGCTCAGGAACAACAGGTAAAACCAGTAAACGGATTCCTGTTACTCAAGATATGATTGAAAGCATCAAATCGGCAGGAATTGCACAAATTATCGCTTTAAGCCATTTCGATTTACCTCCTTCATTTTTTGATAAAGGCATTCTGATGTTAGGTAGTTCAACAGATTTGATCGAAAAAGAAGATCATTTAGAAGGCGAAATCAGTGGCATAAGTGCCCATAATATTCCTTCTTGGTTTAGAGGTTATTATAAACCTGGAGAAAAAATTGCTAAAATTGATGATTGGGATGAGCGTGTGAAGAAAATTGCTAAAAAGGCGAAAGAATGGGACATTGGTGCTATAAGTGGTATTCCTTCTTGGATTGAATTAATGCTTAACGAAGTGATTGCCTATAATAAAATAAAAAATATTCACGAAATATGGCCTAACCTAGAAGTTTATACCTCTGGAGGTGTTGCATTTGGCCCTTATGAAAAAAGTTTCAATGCATTATTAGAAAGACCTATAACAATTATTGACACCTATCTAGCTTCAGAAGGTTTTATAGCCTTTCAAGCCAGACCAGAAACAGATGCCATGCAATTGGTTACAGATGGCGGCATATACTTTGAGTTCGTTCCTTTTCATCCTGATTACATAAATCAAGATGGTTCATTAGCTTCACATGCCCCAGCACTCACATTAGATGACGTTGAATTAAACAAAGATTATGTGCTTATAATTAGTACCGTATCTGGCACTTGGCGCTATATTATTGGTGATACTATTGAATTTACAGATATAGAAAGAGCCGAAATTAAAATCACTGGGCGCACTAAATTCTTTTTAAACACCGTAGGTTCTCAACTTTCAGTTAATAAATTAGATGATGCTGTAAAACATTTAGAAGAACGTTTTAATATTAAAATAAAAGAATACACAATTTGTGCGAAACGTTATGATGGCGAATTTTACCATAGTTGGTACTTAGCTACTGAAGATGATGTTGAATCGGAAAAATTAGCCGAATCGATGGATGATTTTTTAAAGGAAGCTAATAAAAATTACCGTGTAGCACGAACAAAAGCTTTAAAGGGTGTAAAAGTTAAAACGATTCCTGCTTCTGTTTTTCATGATTGGAATGCTGCCAATAAAAAGAAAGGTGGACAAGTTAAAATGGAACGTGTTATGAATGAAGACAAATTTTCTGAATGGGAAGCTTTTGTTGAGAAAAATTAATAACCAATTCAAGCTTTTTCTTCACGTTCTTCAACTAAAATCATAATTTCTTCTGGAGAAAGATAAAAACGTTTTATTCTGTTTTTATATATTTCAGGAAAGCCAGCTTCATTCAGAATAAAATTTTTAGTTGCTAAAATATAACTCTCCATACCGTGTAAAACGGCAAATGTATCCGCACGGCGTTCGGCGCTTTTCAACGATTTTTCTGAAAACAAATATCCCAAACCAAATCCAATAAGGTTAAACCCACTTCTTTGTTGGTAATCCATTATATGCCCCAATTCGTGCCCCAGCCAACCAGTAAGTACTTTAGAAGGAATGTTCTTAGTATAATATACTGTATCTGCAATTTTAAAATTTTCACTAATTAAGACCTTATATTTACGCTTGGATTTAGAACAAAAGATACTCCTAAATTCTGGCTGTGCCTGCATAGTCGATTTTTTAATTCTTTTTTTAAACTTAAATTCTATAGGTACTTCGGCCAATTCTGGATAATGTAATAAGGCTGTTTTAACTTCAGTCGCAATAGATTCAGGATATTTATGTTGAGCACTCAAAGTATATAAATTTATAACGATTAATAATAAAATAAAATGAATTTTCATTGTGTTTTTTATAATAAAGGGCTGAAAAATTTAGCAAAACCTTCTATGAATTTTTGCAATTTCGGTCTATTCTTAAATGTATCATACGATAGTTTAGTAGCATCAGAACACTCTTTATTAAATTCTTTTAAAATCTGGGTAGTAATAACGCTATCATACATCACCGCATTCGTTTCAAAATTATGCTCAAAACTTCTATGATCGAAATTTCCAGAACCCACTGATGCTATGTCATTATCTATAATAATCACTTTACTATGTGAAAAACAATCCCGAACATAAATCTTAATACCTACCGATAAGAATTCCTCAAAATTAGAAAACATAGAATACGTAGCCAGTATTGAATCTCCTTTCTTTGGCACTAATAAATTAACTTCTATACCACTTTGAGCCGCTATTACTAATGCTTGTAATACAGCACTACCTGGAATAAAATATGGGTTAGCAATAAAAATATTATTTTCAGCTAAACTTATCATCGCAATATATTGTTGCATGATGGCAGGTTGGTTGGAATCTGGACCTCCAGTAACAATTTGTACTGCTGTATTTCCTAATTCCTTTGGTTCAGGAAGATATTTAGTGTCTAAAAGCAGTTTCTTTTTACTTGAAAAATGATAATCTTTTATGAAAACACGGTGTAAACTATTTACAATAGGTCCTTCTAACTGAACATGCAAATCTTTCCAAATACCGAGTTCAGATATGTCTTTTATATATTTATCTGACACATTCACACCGCCAGTAAACCCTATTTTTCCATCTATAATAATTATTTTACGATGATTTCTATAATTTAAGGTAAATAGAAGATTGCCGAAACGTATAGGCATCACAGGATATGCTTTCACTCCAATATCCCGAAAACGCTTTTTCAATTTTCCACTAAAGGAAAAACTTCCAAAAGAATCATAAATCATTCTTATTTCAACCCCTTCTTGAATTTTAGTTTTAAATAATTCATAAAACTTATCTTGCAATTCCCCTTTCTCAAAAATATAATATTGAACATGTATAAATTTTTTAGCTTTTTCAATAGCTTTAAAAATGGCTTCAAAAGCATCCTTACCAGTATTCAGAATTTCAACTTTATTGCCTTTAGAAGCATACAAATGAGTCGTGCTAAGAATAAGCTTGGAGAGTTTTTTTTCTTTTTCAGACGTAAAATGGCATTCAAATTTATCACGTAATTCTTCTTCTTTTTCTAAGTTGTAGAGGTTTTGTTTTTGAGACCTCTTCAATCTAAAAAATTTAAATTTCCGTCTATTCACCCCAAATAGATAGTATAATAAAGCCCCTGCAAATGGAAAAACTATAATAGTGAATACCCAACTTAGAGATTTAGTAGCTCTAGAGCCATACATAATAACACTATAGATAGCCCACAAGCTTATTAGAAGATATAAAATGAGGAGTAATTTATTCATAAAAATAAAGGTATTATAAAACGAGTATATACAAAAGAGTTTTGTCCTTTTGAGTTATTATAATGTGTGATTGGTTTAATAAGGCTTATTTTATGAGTGATATTTATCAGTTTTCATTTTTGCGTTAGTATAATATGTGATTGGATTAATTTGTTATAGGACTATTTAATTACTTTGTATTATACGGAAATAAAATACACATATGGGCATGATAGCAACTAATGATAACGAAACTAAAATATATTACAGTACTGAAAATTCTATTGGAAAACAGGCCTATGCCTACGTTGTCTCCTCAGAAAAAAAAGTATTAGGAGTAGACGTTTCTAAAACCAAAGTACCAGGTAGCCATTGGGCTGAAATAGCCGATGCTCTGGACATAGGCATAGAGAAATTAATAAACAGAGACCATCCTGATTTTATAAAAGAATATGGTGATAAAAAAATTGATTTAGACCAGCACGATTGGCTTCGTATTTTAGAAAACCATCCAGAAACTTTAGCTTTTCCAGTTGTTATCATGGGAAAAAAAATCATTGCAATACATTCGCCTTCAGATTTTGTAAAGTACATGGAACCAGACACCACCAATCAAGAAAATCCAGAATAATAAAAAATTTATGACTCCTAAAAAAAAGAAGAATATTAAAGTAATTTTGTTTTTAGTGTTTATCTTTCTAATCGGGTTTATTGTACTTCATTTATGGGCTAAAAATTATATAGATAATTTTTTAAAACAAAAAGCACCTGAACCATATGCTATTAGCTATTCCGATTTAGATATTAATATACTAACTGGCTCTGTTGCTTTACAAAATGCTTCTTTAAAAATTAAAGACACTGATACGCTTGAGAATAATTCTAACTTAAAATTAGAATCCCTGCAATTAAGCGGCATTAGTTATTGGGACTTACTATTTAATGAAAAGCTGTCAATAAATAACATCCATTTAAAAAATCCTAAACTTAATCACTATCCTTATGAACAGACGTCTTCAAAAAAAACCGCATCAACCACGAATAAAAAAAGCATAAAAACCATTAACATCCAAGAATTAACTATTAAAAACGGAAGTTTCAATAGTATGCAACAAACTGCAGATTCTATTAAATTTTCGGTATCATCCTATAACCTTACCATATTAGGAAGCGAAATTAATTTAAATTCGAGTGCACGAATACCATTAACCTATGAGGGTTATAAACTAAATGCAAAAAATATCATTTTAGGCCATACCAAATATGAAACATTTAAAATAAGTAGTATAAATAGTAATAAAGAAGCAACTCACATCAAGAATTTTCAAATTGTACCTAAATACAATAAAAAAGAGCTTTCAACCCATTTAAGTAAAGAACGCGATTATATAAAATTAACCATCCCCGAAATTAATTTAGATAAACTCGACTTTAATTATACTAAAGATCGTTTTGGTATAAAAACACCCTCAGTAAAACTAGTAGCTCCCAATTTAGAAGTTTATAGAGATAAACTCTTACCCGACGATTTAACTGTAAAATCGCTTTACAGTAAATCTTTAAGAAACTTAAGCTTTAACTTAGATTTAGAGGAACTAAAAATAAGTGATGGTTATATTTCTTATGCCGAATTGGTGGATGCAAATAATGAGGCTGGAAAGTTGTTTTTTAGTCAAGTTGATGCTACTTTAAGTCATATTACAAACCTAAAAGAGGCTGAAAAAACAGATATTAAGATACAGTCTAAACTCATGGACAAAGCACCTCTTAATCTAAATTGGAGTTTTGATGTCAACAACAAAACGGATGACATTGAAGTATCGGGATCTCTAAATAATTTACCTGCTGAAATTTTAAACCCTTTCTTTAAACCAAATTTGAATGCACTCACTGAAGGCACACTACAAAAATTGTATTTTACCTTTTATGGCAATAACATACAATCTCAAGGAGAAATGAAAATGAAGTATGAAGATTTTAAATTTGAAATACTCCAGAAAAATGGTTTTAAAATAAATAAAGTTTTAACTACCATAGGAAATATTTTTATTAATGATGGTTCTAATACAGATGCTGAAGGGTTTCGTTTTGGCAATATAAAAGCAGAGCGAGAAGTTACCAAATCCTTTTTTAATTACTTATGGATTAACGTTAAAAGTGGTTTAGTTAGTACACTTACAGGCGATGGAGAAAAGTGAAAATTTATTATAAATGAAAATTAGCAGATACATAAAAAGAGCTATTATAGCAGGTATCATTTCCTTGCTTATAATTTTATTAGGCACCTTACTTTTAGGCGAATTGAGCGGTTATGAAGCCAAAGTACTTATTCAAAAATCTCTTGCTGGTATCAATACACTTTGTAATACCATCGCTTTAGCATCTGCTACCATTTTAGCTTTGTTATTAACAGTGTTAAGTATCAGTTCTAATTCTAAATCCAAACTTAAAAAAGACCATTATTTACAAGTGCTACAAATAGCAAAATTAGATACGGCGGTTTTTATAGCATCAGTAATGTCTTTTATATTGCTAAACCTTCCTATTACAGAATCAGACACGGTACCTAATAACTGGTTTAATATTATTTACTACATCTCTTTAGCTATTTCTAGTATTTTAACCGCAGGTCTTATTGTAGTGGTTTTAATGCTTTATAGCACCATCGTTAATATCATAAAAATAGTAGGATTGGGAATGAACGACCATCCTTTAGCCGATGTCGATGAAAAAACAAAACAAAAGTGAAGTATAGGATGCTGAGTATAAAAAGCACTCATTCTTCAGAAACACATTCTCCATTATTCTTATACGATTCTCTTTTTCCTCATTTCTTTAATTTAAACATACTTTTATTTTATACTTAAAACTTCAAATCCAAAAATTGAAAATACAGACGGATTGGATTGGGTTAACAAATTTCTTTTTAAGGATAATGACAGACTTTCTAAAAGTATAATTTAGCTACGATGTATGGTAAATTTAGTTTAGAGATTAAACAATATAAATCAATAACAATATAAAACCAGCGCAAATATGTAAACAATAAAAAAAAATTAAACCTATGAGACGAGATATAGATGTTAAAAGCAAAGTCACCACAAGACCTCTTAAAAAGAAAAAATTAGAATTAAAAAACAGCATAGACATTCACAAGATGAAGTCTAAAAGCTTACCCAAAATATTAATGATTGCTACATATCCCCCAAGAGAATGCGGCATTGCAACCTATACTTTCGATTTGAAAAAAGCCCTTGAAAACCAATTCGAAGATAGTTTTGATATAAAAATTTGTGCTTTAAAATCAAACTCCGATACCCATGATTATAAAACAGAAGATGTCGATTTAATTCTGAATCCCGATAGTTTACAATCCTTTACTAGTATTGCCAATAAGATTAATATAGATAAAGACATGGAAATGGTTATGATTCAGCATGAATTCGGACTGTTTCATAATAATGAAGATGTCTTTTTAAACTTTTTAAAGGCATTAAATAAACCCATCATTATTGCCTTTCACACCGTATTACCCAACCCTAATAAAGATTTAGAAAAACATGTTAAAGACTTAGTTTCTATAGCTAAAGTTGTTACGGTTATGACTAAATCATCAGCTGATTTATTAATCAACACCTATGCCGTTAACCCAAGTAAAATAGAGATCATATCTCATGGAACCCATTTGGTAAAACATCAAGACAAATCTCTTCTAAAAGATAAATACCATGTATCAAACAGAAAGGTTATTTCCACATTTGGCTTTTTGGGTCCTGGTAAGAATATTGAAACCACTTTAAATGCGTTGCCTGCAATTATAAAGGAACATCCTGAAATTCTTTTTTTAATAGTTGGTAAAACCCATCCAACACTTTTTAATCAACAAGGTGATGCGTATATGCATTCATTACAGAAAAAAGTTGATGAATTAAAATTAACCAAGCATGTTCAATTTGTAAATAAGTTTGTACCTCTTGCTGAATTACTAGAATATCTACAACTTTCCGACTGTTATGTGTTTACTTCCAATGATCCTAATCAGGCGGTAAGTGGCACATTTTCATATGCGGTAAGTTGTGGTTGTCCTATTGTTTCCACACCTATTCCACATGCTAAAGAAGTTTTACGTGATGGAAATGGTTTATTATTTGATTTTGGCGATTCAAAACAATTGGCCGATAAAGTGAATGGTTTACTAAATAATGACGATTTAAGACAGCATATGAAAATGAAAGGATTGCACGCATCTTCTACCACATCCTGGGAAAATGCTGCCATATCACATGCGCTCGTGTTTTCAAAACAAATAGATGAACCCTTAAAACTGAACTATAAGAAACCGCCAATAAATATACATCACCTATTAAACATGACCACGGATATTGGTATGATCCAATTTTCGAATATCAATACGCCAGATATGGAATCTGGTTACACTTTAGATGATAATGCCAGAGCACTTATAGCTGCTTGTGAGTACTATAAATTATCGCAAAATCCAACAGACATAAAACTAATAAGAAAATATGTCAATTTTATTCTAAAATGTCAACGTGATAATTGCTTGTTCTTAAATTATGTAGATAAAGACAAACGATTCACAAACCAAAATAATGAAGTAAACTTAGAAGATTCCAACGGTAGAGCTATTTGGGCTTTAGGTTATACATATTGCTTAATGGAAGAAGGGATTGATTTAGACATCACCTTACTTCAAAACATCAAATGCACCATCAACCAATTTAATTTAAAAATACAGCATTTCAAATCGCCACGTGCCCTAGCCTTTGCTATGAAAGGCTTGTATTATTTTAATTTAAAAATGGACGATAAAAAAATAACTGAGATTATAAATAATGCAGCAAATAAACTTGTAGAGCTTTATGATTTCCATTCTGAAAAAGATTGGAATTGGTTCGAGCCTTACCTTACTTATGCTAATAGTGTGTTACCTGAATCTCTTTTATACGCATGGAAATCTACGGGAGATATTAGGTTTAAACGCATCGCAAAAAAATCGTTTGACTTTTTAATTTCTAAAATTTTCACTGAAGATTCTATTAGAGTTATTTCAAATCAAAGTTGGCTAATTAAAGGTTTTGAAGAAAAAACAGTTCAAACAGGTGGCGAACAACCTATTGATGTTGCATACACCATCTTAGCTTTAAAAGAATTTAACAATATATTTCCTTTTGAAGATTATGATGATAAAATGGAAATCGCATTCAGTTGGTTTCTTGGTAACAATCAATTAAAACAAATTATTTACAACCCGTGTACTGGTGGCTGTCATGATGGTTTGGAAGAGCATAATGTAAATTTAAATCAAGGTGCAGAATCGACTGTTAGTTATTTACTAGCACGATTTGCTTTTGAAAACATATAATAATTTTTCTGCATATCCGTTTTCTGCCATAAAGATAAAAATTAGCGATTGTCTATAAAATCAGTGGGATAATAAAAAATAGTGAATTGTAAAATTATCCCACTGATTGCGCAGATTTACGCAGGATAAAAACAATTATTTATAGATGTATGATATTTTACGGACAATCAAAATAATTTTAAAGAATTTGAATTCATTCAAAATAGATTTAAACAAAAAAGAGGCTGGCTGAAAAGTGTTATTATGAGTCATATTGAGCCTGTCGAAATATTCAAACTTATTGATAATCAATATCAGTTTCGACAAGCTCAACCTGACAAAGTCAATAAAATACACTTTTCAGACAGCCTCTTTTTTTATTTCTGCTGATTATAAAACAGCTGTACTAAAAATTTTGTTACAACCTAAACTTCAGTTATAAGAGCCGTTAATAAATCATCCATATTAACGGTTACATAGGAAGATGCATAGTCCGACACGGCATAAGGCAAAATTAAATGGTTATTATGAATTAAACTGCCACAGGAATATACCACATTAGGTACATACCCTTCTCTTTCTTCTTCTAAAGGCGAAAGAAGCGGTTCTTTTAATCGGCCAATTTCTTTCGTTGGGTCTTCTAAGTCTAATAATGAGGCCCCAATACAATAGCGTCTCATGGGGCCTACTCCATGCGTTATAACTAACCAACCATGTTTGGTGTAAATGGGCGAACCACAATTACCTATTTGGGTAAACTCCCAAGGGTATTTAGGTTCTTGAATTTTTATAGGATCGTTCCATAAAGTAATTCTATCAGAATAAAACAAATAATTATTCACCCCATCAATTCTTGCCAACATAGCGTATTTGCCTTTTATTTTACGTGGAAAAAGGGCGAAATTCTTATTTTGTGCACCATGGCCATGCATGGGCATAATTCTAAAATTTATAAAATCGCTTGTAGAAAGCAATTTTGGAAGAATAGTAAAACCATCATAAGCTGTGTAAGTAGCATAAATTTTTTCAGAACCGTCATCATCAGTAAAACGCACGAATCTCGCATCTTCAATTCCACGACTTTCTGATGGTGATATAGGCAGAATAGCACGTCCAGATATTTTAGAATCTTCATTAAATTCAATATCATAATACGAGTCGATAAGCCAGGTCATTTCATTGAGCGCTTGTTTTCGTTGGTCATCAATATCTTGTTTTAGAATTTTTCTGATGGCTTCTTTTAACGTATAATATTCAAATTTATCTGGTAGAGAATCCATAATAGGCGAAGAATGTGCACTTGAAATATGCATCTCTTCCATTTTCTTCATGAATCTATTTTTATCGTACGTTTTTTTCTTTTTTATAGTTGGAAGATCAATATGTTTATGAGCCTCTACCATACGTAAATTATTAGAAGCATCTAAAATCCCTTTTCTAAAAACGATGGATGATAAATGTCCTTCCCCAGTAGCTCTAAATGATATAATCACTCTTTTTTCTCCTTCAGCAAGAAATGATTGATCAAAGTCTTCAACAATAGAGGGATTAAATAAAGCGGCCGATTCAATCGAATATTCCATGGTGCTATACGCTCCAATTAAAAGACGTCTTTCTAACGAAAGTTTATTGTATTTTATATCTAGCGTTTCTATGAGGTTTTTATAATTATTGGCGTGTTTTAAAAAAATTTCTGAAATATTTCTATGCCTTCCCATAAAGCCCTTTAATGTAGTTTCAAGTTCTTGTTTAACTTCTACTTCACTTAAACTCATTATTCTCCTAACCAAATTAATGGTTCTAGTATCTCCATTATTAAAGAATCTAGCTACGACTCTACTGGAATCTGGTTTAAAATACAGGTTTTTACGAATTACAGGAACCGCCATAGTATAATATCATTTTAAAATTGTTTTTTTTATTTTTTTAGGAATTAAACTCTCTAAAAGACAAAGTAACCGCTCATATGAATGAGCGGTTAACTTTTGCTTTTACAAAAAAACTGCCTATAAATATTAATTAGGTTGAGGGAACACTAATCCATTTGTAGGCAGTATAGCTATTAATTTAACTAGCTAATAGCTTTTTTATTTAGTCTGTTCTCTGCTAATTTGTCTAGCTTGTTATCAGCATTATACTCTTCATCCAGCGTTTTTTGTAATTTGGAAGCGATGTCGTCGTGCCCTAATTCCTTAGCATAACGAACTGCTGTACCATATCCAGAAATTTCATAATGTTCAACACGTTGCGCTTCTGCAATAAGTCCGGCGTCCATAACCTCTTTATCATCTGCTTCATCCATAAAACTTTCGGTTTCTTTAATTAAACCTTTCATGGCTTTACAAGTTTCTCCAGTAGCAGATATATTTAACGTTTCACAAATTTCTTCAAGTCTTTTTTTATGCCCCTTAGTTTCTTCTAAATGGTCTTCAAAAGCTTTTTTTAACTTACTATCATTTGCTTTTTTCGCTACTTTAGGAAGTGCATCAATTAATTGGCTTTCTGCACTATATAAGTCTTTCAACTGGTGTTCGAATAAATCTTCTAATGTTTTCATAATATATCTTTTAATATGTTTTTTAATTATTTGTTTAAAGATATTTCAATAAGCTGTGCTTGATTAATCTTAAAAATAAAATTCTTAACCCAAATGATATTTTAAAAAATGATATCATATTTCTCTTAAATACCCTAATTATTAACATCACTTTTTTTCTCTTTTAAGTTAAACCCACACGCAACAGATATTTAAATTTGAAACGTTCTCCTAAGTCATTAGAAGAATATTCATAGATCTCATAATTTATATATAATGACTAGAGAAGCAGAATTACAACTCGTATTAAATCAGCCTGAACGTATTATTTCAAGATACAATCTTATTTATGCGCACGAAGAAGATTTATCTATTGTTAGAAAAAAACAAGGGAAAGGATTTAGTTATTTAATGAATGGAAAAAGCATTAAGGAAAAAGCGGAAATTAAACGCATAAAAAGTTTAGTAATTCCACCTATGTGGGACGATGTAAGAATTAGTAGTCTTGAAAACAGCCATTTACAAGCTATAGGTAGGGATTCTAAAAACCGAAAACAATATTTATATCATACCCATTGGAATAAGATTCGAAATACTACTAAATTCTACAAAATGTATTCGTTTGGCAAAAAATTGCCTTTAATAAGAAAACAAATGGATCGTGATTTAGATAAAAAAGGCTGGCCAAAAGAAAAAGCAGTGGCTTTGGTTATTCGGTTAATGGAAGAAACGCATATCCGAATTGGCAATAGTTATTATGAAAAGAAAAACAAAACTTATGGCTTAACCACCCTTCGAAAAAGGCATATTAATATTTATAAGGGAAAATTACGTATTGAATTTGTTGGAAAAAAGGGAAAAGAACACCGTATTTCCGTTCGGAATAAGAAATTAGTAAGATTGGTAAATAGGTGTGAAGAACTAACAGGTTGGACACTTTTTAAATTTTTTGATGAAAATGGTGAAAAAAAGACCATAAAAAGCAACCACGTTAATGAATATTTACAAAAATTTTGTGGCAAAGATTTTACAGCAAAAGATTTTAGAACTTGGTCTGCTTCCGTATCTTTTTTCAATGCTTTACTCGAATTTGGAAAAGCAACCTCTGAAGATGAGATAAAAAAAAATATTTTAAAAGCTTACGATGTTGCTGCCAACACCTTAGGAAATACTAGAAATGTATGTAGAAAATATTATGTGCATCCTGTAATTGTAGATACTTACGAAAAAGGCAACTTATATAAAACATTTAATAAAATTGAAAAGGTAAAAAAAGTTAGTAATCTTTTATCACCATCCGAAAAAGAAATACTAAAACTCTTTAAAACCTATAGCCCTAAACTTCGACAAAAAAATAATTAAGAATTTAAAAATAAAATTCTCTAAATTTAAAAACCGCTAAAAGATAAAAAAGAAAGCTTTTTATTTTAGCGGTAATAATGAATACTATTTGTATTATTTTATTTTTGGTATTTAGTTTTTACCAGTATCCATCTCATTGAAAACTGACAAATTTTAAATCCTTAAATCTTTTTTCTTCCTGTTATTAATGAAATAAGAAACAGCACTATAAATATGAAGAATAAAACTTTTGCAATACTAGCTGCCCCCGAAGCGATGCCTCCAAAACCTAATATACCAGCTATAATAGCTAAAATAATGAATGTAATTGTCCAACGTAACATAATTTAAATTTTAAGTTAATAAATAAAAGTGCATCATTATTAATATGATAATCACTCCGTTATGATTCAAAGTTATAGTATATTTAAATAGGTAGTTAACGCGATTGATTCAGATTTTAACGCAATACGATATAGTATAACGACACTCTAATCTCATTTTAAGAAATTATTTCAATAAAAAAAAGAGAAGTGTAAAACACCTCTCTCTTTTTAATTCTATTAAATTAAAACTAGTGTAAATCTTCCAATCTTTTAATGGTTCTCAAATCGCTTTCAATCGAATCTTGTTGTTTAAGTAATATAGTATGGGTACTCATGGGTAATGAGGTTTCATTAAGGACATCTTTATATTCTTCTAATGCCGCTTTTTCTCCTCTTATAGCTTCTTCAAGCATGGATTCATCACTATCCATAGTAAACAATGCTTTAATATCCATCCAGGTACGATGTGCGACACCTGTAATACTTCCGCTTTTCTCAGCACGCTCGCCAAAAGATCGAATTTCGTTATTTAATTCATATCCAAAATTATGGCGTTCTTTAGACTTTCTTTCAAAATATCTTTTCAAATAAGTATGATTGGTATTTTCTGCAGCTTTTTTAAAGCCTTTTTCTGCATCATATGTTTTTTCTAAAAGATCATTTAATTTATTACTTATGGTTTCTGTGTATGTACTCATGATTTTTTATATTTAGATTAATAATGGTTTAATTTTAAGATGCCCATTGTATTACATCATTATCTTTATAGTCTCTTATTATCTCTTCTATTGGTATTAGCAAATTTGATTTTCCTTCTAAAGGCATTTTTTGCATTTATAATAAATAATGCCTTATACTTGGGTGGTTTCTGAGGGTTATTGAGTTGCTTATCATTTTCACTATAAGCTTTCTCTAAAATTATTTTTCCTAAGTTAAAAATTAGACACCCAAGTAAAATGCCTATTAATATGTTCATTATCATTTATTTATCTAATAAGTTATTTCATTAAATTTAAAGCGATTAATCCGTTAGGATGAATTCAATCTGTACAAAAACTGACTCAATTGATTAAACGTTTTATAAAACTGTTATCTAAACATTCTTTTTAAATAAACTATGACTGAAGAATATATTACAATAAATAATAGCATTATCTCGGCTTCTCGTATAATAAATAGTTACATGGAATTAGAGTCTTAGAATAAGTGTAATACTCATACCCAATTAAATTTATTATTCCAAATTTTCTAAATCGGTAAATTTTTAACAAGTTCCATTCTATCCCAATTACGATGTTTTGCAAGCGCATTTACGAAATCCATAGGGTTTTTATTAATTAAAACTGCGGCATCCTCCTTGGAAGTTGAAACAAATGTGTATTTAATTAAATCTTCACCTTCATCATCAACAGCTATTGCTTTACAGTGTTTAAAGGTTTCATTTATGAATTTTATAAATTTCGATTCTTTCTTTAATTTTTCAATAGCTTTTTTGCCACCAGGTATATACAAAGCATCAAACAGCACACTTTCAGTGGTCATAATAGCTGCATCTACTTCATGATCCATGTTCTCGTTACACCTTACTTTACCACCATGAGGCGCTATTAATTTTACAACGGCTCCTTTTTTCTCTAGAACATCTTTCATTTTTTTGAAATTTTTCATAGAAAAACCGTCTGCTACCAATACTGCAATTTGTCTTGTGGCAATGCTTTCAAACTTCGTATTCGCCTGACTTAACGTTGGAGCAGTGTCTAGGTAATTTTTCTTTTTAGGTGGTTGTTGTTTTTCCACATCTGCATCGGCACCTATGGCTTGATTAATGGGCTGCTCTATCGATTTTGGAATTTCAAGTCCTAAACCTTTTGCTACTTTTTTTGCCAAATCACTATCAATTTGAGACACGACCCATAGCATACGTTCTTGTATATGTGTATGGTTACATTTACCAAGTTCAAAGGTGTAAGCATCCGCAATGTGTGCCTGCTCCCATTTAGCTAAACTTCTATAAAATAATGCTGGTTGGGAGAAGTGATCATTAAAACTTTCGCTTCGTGTTCTAATTTTTTTAGCATCTATACGTTCTTCATAAGAATGAAATGCGCCTTCTGCCATTTTTGATAAATGAGGACAACCACCACTTAAGCTATTTGGAAAATACGCTGTTTGCCCTTTTGGTATATCCATTTGCATCTTACCATCACGTTGATTGTTATGAGTTTCTACAATGGGGCGGTTTATAGGAATTTGATGAAAATTTGGTCCACCCAGTCTTGATAACTGTGTATCTCTATAAGAAAACAAGCGCCCTTGTAATAAGGGATCGTTGGTAAAATCTATACCTGGCACAATGTGACCTGGTAAGAAAGCTACCTGCTCGGTTTCTGCAAAGAAGTTTTCCGGATTTCTATTTAAAGTCATTTTTCCAATAATTTGTACTGGAACCATTTCCTCTGGAATCAATTTTGTTGGATCTAGCAAATCGAATTCAAATTTAAATTCATCTTCTTGAGGCACTATTTGAACACCTAACTCCCATTCTGGGTATTCACCCGCTTCAATGGCATCCCATAAATCCCGTCTATGAAAATCGGAATCAGCACCACTTATTTTAACCGCTTCATCCCATGTAACGGAATGCACGCCTAATTTTGGTTTCCAGTGAAACTTCACAAAATGAGATTCTCCTTTTTCATTTATCAATCTAAACGTATGAATACCAAAGCCTTCCATCATACGGAAACTGCGAGGAATGGCTCTATCGCTCATTACCCAAATTTGATTATGAAGTGTTTCGGTAGTACGTGACACAAAATCGTAAAACGTATCGTGAGCGGAAGCTGCTTGTGGAATTTCTTTATTAGGTTCTGGTTTTACTGCGTGAATTAAATCAGGAAACTTCATAGCATCTTGAATAAAAAAGATAGGCATATTATTCCCTACTAAATCCCAAGTGCCTTCTTCGGTATAAAATTTTACTGCAAAACCACGAACATCACGTGCTAAATCGGTTGAGCCTTTAGATCCCGCAACCGTTGAAAATCGGACAAAAACGGGCGTTTTTCTTTTTACATCTGTAAATATGCCAGCTTTACTAAACTGCTCTATACTTTCATAAAGTTCAAAATAACCATGAGCCCCACTGCCTCTGGCATGTACAATACGTTCTGGAATTCTTTCGTGATCGAAGTTTGTAATTTTTTCACGTAATAAAAAATCTTCTAAAAGAGTAGAACCTCTTTCACCAGACTTTAAAGAATTATTAGTGTCATTAACCTTTAAACCTTGATTAGTAGTTAAAGTTGTATCCTTTACTTCTTTATGATGATTTTTTAAATCTTTAATTTTTTGAGTATCTTGTCTAGATTTGTCTTCCATGATATTAAGAGTTTACAAGTTGTATTAAATTTAGTTGTATTAAATTTAGTTGTATTAAATTTAAATAATGAATTCGCTTTTTATAATAATCTAATTCAGAAGACTAAATTCCAAATGTTTATGAAATTCAATTAACCCAAACCATTAAAATAATTGCTCTAAAAAATAATAAGATGATTTTGTTGAATTAGAAAATCATT
Organism: Mariniflexile litorale; assembly: GCF_031128465.2. Lineage (GTDB taxonomy): Bacteria > Bacteroidota > Bacteroidia > Flavobacteriales > Flavobacteriaceae > Mariniflexile > Mariniflexile litorale. Next base: position 212,235 of record NZ_CP155618.1, read on the forward strand.
CTATAAATTTTCATTCTCTTCATAAAGTTTGGTAATGGTTTTAATAGACGTTTTTGCAGGTGTGTTATTTTTATTCAATTCTACCCAAGAGTTAACCAAAATTGAACTGGTAGCATTGCAGGCTTGTAACCCGTAAGAATAAGGCCTGCATCCTGTTGTATGTGTAAAAGTTAAGTCATGTATTTTGGGCTCTACAGTACCATCTTCACGAATAACGCTATAGGTGGCGTCTACATCTATACCTCCTGTATTCAGAAATGTTTCATTATTATGTAAAAAGACTTTTTCTTCTCTTATGAGAACTTTCATTTCCTTAGAAGCTGGTGCCATTTGAAACTTTGCGCGTGCTTTTCTTACAGTTCCAAGTTTTACCATAGACTGAAACGGGTAATTTTCTAGTTCTACATTTTTTTGCCCTCCACAATTAATGAATAACTTAAATTCATTTTTATATTCCAATCCATTATTTCCTGTTACTTTTATAATGGTTTTATTTCTTTCACCATCCAGTATTTCTACTTTACCTACAGCCAAGTCTATACACCCAGCATGATACATAGCTAATAAAATATTAGCCGAACTTAAAGGTAAAGCTGCAATAACGTTCATTAAAAAAGGCATAATTTCTTTTCTAAAAAAGAGATGATCTTCGGCTGGTAATAACTCTACATGAAAATTAAGGCAGTACATCAAGTCATCTAAAGTTTCCATCCAATGTATGGGTTTATTGTTTTTAATGGAATCTAAAGCAAGTACCATTTCTTTTTCCATACCGAGAAAAGAATCAATATATTCATGCTCCTCGGACATCAATTTTATAAAATCTTTGAAATTGAAGTCTGGGATTTTAAACTCATTTATAATGTCATATTTCTCATCCTTCTTAAACGCGCGAATTAAAGCAGGTCGGCATATGTGTTCAAAAAAAGTTTCAATATGCAAGAAACCATTAGCATCAACCAGAGATAAAATTTCTGAGCGATTGGTATGTCTATAAATTTCCCGCATGGGTTCTTCTTGTTCATATTGTAAATGAGGTAACCAACCCTCAGCTGAATGCAATATTATTTTAAAGCCTGCTGCAGCTTCATTAAGATTAAAAGTGAGTCCGTTTTCAGTTTTTATAAATTTTCCATGACGATGCGCTAAAGATGTTACTACATCAAAAGCACTTAAAGAAGCTCCTAGAATGCCTACTCTAAAATTATAAAATTCGTTTCTTTCAGGAATTAGCTTTTTAATAGGCCATGGCGAAGCGTAATACCCTTTTTCTGGTTGATCTGTTTCTACCCATTTGTGTCCAACCGCAATAACGACTTTAATAAACGAATAAGTTTGCGAACCATTTACAATCACTTCTGCTTCATTGCTATTTTTATTTACCACAATATCTTTAACATCATGCCTTGGTAATTCCGTGATATGAAAACCATAAGAAACCAATTTCTCTACTAATAACTTATATTGATCATGAAAATAGGCACCTAAAGCCAAACGGCTATAAACTGCCGAATCATCAATAGGAAAATGAGTAATATTGAATTTTCTTAATAATTCTGGATTTTGATTCCGAAGCCAACCAGAGAAACTCTCAGGAAGTTCTGGAATTTCTTCTGAAGAAATATTTGATAGATTATATTTATCAGTTGTTTCAGGATTGTATGGCATACCCAATCCCATCATATTTTCCTTTTCAAAAATGGTTATAGCTCCTATTTGTCTATAAAGAAAATTAGCATTCTCTAATATATGTTTTAAAAGGTATATGGCTGTGGGTCCTGACCCTATGATGGCTAATCGATTATTTTTCACGTTAAATATTTAGTTTATAATAAAGCACTTAAAGAAGTTTAAGGTTAACAAAAAAAAAAACGAATACAATAAAACCAGTTTGTATAAATTTATACAAACTGGTTTTATTAATAAATATTTATATTTATGCTGTCACAGCTAACTTATTTTGATGGTTTTGATAATGTTTCGGACTGCAATTGTATTTTTCTTTAAAAATTTTAGAGAAGTAACTTCTACTGGTAAGCCCCACGGTATAAACAATTTCTGATATATTAAGCTCTGAGGTTCTTATTAAGTTTTCTGCTACTTCTACTCTCACATTTCTAATAAAATCTGTAACCGTTCTATTATGCATTATTTTAAAACCTTCTTGTAATTTAATGGGAGACAAGCCTGCTTTTTTACTTAAATATTTTAAACTATATTGAATTTCTGGGTAGTTTCTAATAAATTCAGAAATGTCTTTTATCGCTTCCATATCTGCTTGCGAAAGTGAATTACAATAACTTTCCGCGTTTACCAAATCGTATTTGTGTTGTTCTATTTCTAAAGCCAAAATAAGATATACGATACTATTGATTAATAAATTTCTCACCAATCCTTTCTGACTAATAGCATTTAGATGCTCTATTTTTTCACTAATTTTTAAATTAAATGAACCTATATAGGAAAACTCATTATTTTCTTGATTAATTAAAAATGTGTTTTGTAATTGAGCTTTTAATTCTTTATCTGAAACGGATAAAACATCTACAGTTACCATAGAAAGTTTTACTTCTTCATTTTTTCTAAAAGCTAAAAATGTACTTTCTTTCACAGAATTGGAAAAAATACCTGTTTGAAATTGACCTAGTACATTTTTTTCGCCATATTCGTTAAAACTTTGAATAAGCTGTCCTTTGGAGCAATATCCAAAATGAATCGAGTTCGATTTGTTCTCGGTATATAAAAGTGACACATCTTCTTTAAAAACAATATCATATTCCATATAAGATATTGCTGGCTCTACAGATATTCCTGAGATAAAGCCTTTAGCTATATCATTGTTTATTTCCAATCTATATTCCTTAGATTTTATTTCTAGTCTTCCACCTAATTGTATTTGAATTTGCTCAAAAATAGATGAGAGAATGCTTGAAGTTATTGATATCGTTTTCATGTTTATTTTTTTTAAGTTATTATGCATATAGCTCTGGCATCTGGGGCAAATTAAAATATTAAATACATTGATTAAACAATCTATTTATCACTGCTAGAAGCTGTATTTAAATCGTTAATTTGAATGTTAGAAGGAGCTATATAATTCATAATAAACTCTTCAAGATTTAACGTTCGTTTTACAATAGCATTTTGTTGTGTTTTAAAGCTTAAATTTTTCATCGTTATATGTGTTTAATTATCTATTAATTGTTGTGCGTTACAAAGTTGCAACAAGAGTGTAAGCGTTTTGTTACACAATTTTTCCATTATTTTATATAATTTTAATAACTGCCTTTTTTCTTATGAAAATATTAAGAATTGTGTACTTAAAATGTGGATTATCAGTGGTTATATTTAATTTGAAGAATGTATAGCACCTCTTTTAATGAAAATCAATAACGCTAATACTTTAATTGATTAGATTAAATATATTTACAAATACTACCTTATTTTGAATAAAATTTTTATGAACAAACAAGATAAAGACATACAATCTGACTCTTCATTTAAAATAATCCACCTACCCCAACTTTTAATTAAAACCTATAAGTCTTGGATAGAGAAAGAACCTTTTAAATTAGGTGCTGTTGTGGCATATTATGCTATTTTATCACTTCCAGCATTACTTATCCTTATTTTAAATTTAGTTGGAGCTATTTGGGGAAGAGAAATAGTTAGGGGCGAATTGCAATCTGAAATGGCTTCTGCTTTAGGAACTGATACGGCAACAGCTATTTTAAAAATGATAGCAGAAAAAGGTGATGAACCTACTTCTTTATTTGCTACCATTTTAGGTATTGCAGTCTTATTATATGGTTCTACAGGTGTTTTTTATCAATTACAAAATGTATTAGATGACATTTGGGAGGTCAAACAAACGTATTCAAATGAAATTATGGCTACGTTAATTGGAAGGTTAAAAAGTTTTGGATTTATATTAATTTTTGGATTTTTACTCTTAATAAGTTTTGTACTAACAGCGCTGTTAACAGCTTTTGCCAATAGAATATCCAATCTATTTTCAACAGAAATTGTAGGTATAGCTTATATTATTGATGTTACATTGTCCTTAATATTCATATATATACTCTTTGGTGCCATGTTTAAATATTTACCAGGAAAACCAATAAAATGGAAAGCGGTTAGCGTAGGTGCTGCTTTAACTGCCGTTTTATTCATAATAGGGAAGTATATCCTTTCTTTTTACTTTGGAAAAACGGAACCAGGTTCAACCTATGGTGCTGCTGGTTCTATAATTATTGTCATGCTTTGGACCTCTTATTCTAGTTTAATTCTATTCTTTGGAGCTCAGTTTACCAAAATTTATTCAGACAGGTATTTAATGACCTAGACCTAATAGTCAATTTTAATCATTTGAATATGATAATAATCTACAGTATTTATTTTGATTACGCTAAAATAGTTTCTAATTGGGTTAAAAATAGCCATCATTTAAAGTTATTTTTACAGTAACATCTATCTCATTAATTTAAAGGTGTTCCAATAAAATAAACAAATACAAATTTTTAAAAATTTTATATTATGAGAAGTATTCTTTGGCTAATCGCCGTTATCTGTATTATTATTTGGATTTTAGGCTTTTTTGGTTTTATAGTAGGTCTTGCAACAGGAAGCTTAATCCACATTCTTTTAGTAATAGCCATAATTGCTATTCTTTACAATATTATTTCAGGCAGAAGACCTTTGGATTAATCTTATAAGATTTAAAATTACAACACCCATTTAATAAAATGAAGAGACATACTACCGCCGTTTGGAGTGGCGATGTAAAAGAAGGAAAAGGATATTTGATATCAGAAAGTAAGGCACTTGATAATATGCAGTATTCTTATAATAGCCGCTTTGAAAACAGCACAGGTACCAACCCCGAGGAATTGATGGCTGCTGCACATGCTGGTTGTTTTACTATGCAGCTAAGTGCCGATTTAACTAAGTCTGGATTTATACCAGAAGTACTAGAAACCAAATGCTTTATAACTCTAAGCGAGGGTGTTATTACAAAATCAGAACTAACCGTTAAAGCAAAAATTTCAGTTATTAAAAATGAGAAATTCCAAGAAATAGCTGAAAGCGCTAAACAAAATTGTCCCGTAAGTAAGGCTTATGGTCATTTAGAAATAAGTCTTAATGCTATTTTGGAAAATAATATAAATTGATATACTTACACCCCAACTCTTAAGTTATGTTACAAAAACCACTTTTAATTTACCTGGCAGATGACGATAATGAAGACCGTATGCTTTTTAAAGAAGCATTAGATGAAATTAACATGGAAGTGTATATAAAAGATTTTGATAATGGCGTAACCCTTATGGAACATCTTTTAATGACTGATCAGCCCTTACCCGATGCTATTTATTTAGATTTAAATATGCCATTGATGAATGGCGAGGAATGTTTGATTGATATTAGAAACGAACCTCAACTTTCACAAATTCCTATAATTATATATTCTACATATGTTGATGAAGCGATGATTGATAGATTACAAAAAAAAGGCGCCAATTGGTATTTAATGAAACCTAATTCTTTCGAGGAACTTAAAAATTTATTACGAAAAAGTTTAAATTATGTCCACATAGAATTAAAAGATACACCTCCCCTTTCAGAATTTATAATAACCGCGTCTTAACTTAAAAAATTTGTTATAGTAGCAGCAATCATTTAAAAAAAAAACACTGGTTTGCTTTATTCTGCAATGGATGGTAAAGCACGTGTGCTTAAAACTAAAAAATTTTAACACTTATATATTAATCCTGCTGTGCAGGAAGATACACTATAAATTGTGCACCAACTCCCTCATTTCCTGTTGCATATATATAACCATTGTGATTTTCTACAATTTTTTTACATATAGCCAATCCAATACCAGTTCCAGAATACTCTGTTTTTTGATGTAAGCGTTGGAACACCTCAAATATTTTTTCGGCATATTGCTGATCAAAACCAATTCCATTATCAAGAAAAGATATTTTATGGTATTGTCGACGTGCCGTTGGACTTTGGTCTGGTAACTCAGAAGCTGCCACTTTGCTATAACGAATTTCTAATCTAGGTGCTTCGCTAGCGTTCTTATATTTTATAGCATTAGATATAAGGTTAGTAAATAACTGTTCCATTTGAAATGTTACACCTTTTATTTTAGGGAGTTTATCTGAAACTACCACAGTTTCAGAATTGTGAATACTAGTAGTCAAATCTTCCTTAATCTTATCTAATACTTGATTTAAATCTACTTTTTCAAAATCCTTTTTACTTATATTTATCCTAGAATAGGCAAGTAAATTTTCAATAAGAGATTGCATACGATTAACCGCTTTGGTTACTTTATTAAAGTATTCTTTACTCTTACCTGAAAAATTTTCAGCTTCGGTATCTTCAATTCTTAAAGCAAAGAGTTGTATTTTCCGTAAAGGTTCTTGCAAATCATGACTTGCAACACGGTTAAAAGATTCCAGTTCGGCATTTCTGTTTTTTAATTCTAAATTACTTTTTAACAACTTCTCTTCTGCCTCTATGGTTTGGGTAACGTCTTGCACAACACCTATCATGACCGTTTTACCATTTTTATTTATAAACTGTCCGTTGGTTTTAAAGTATTTTAAATCACCCTGCTTAGTGGTAATGCGATAGGTATATTCCGTTGCCTGAAGTTCTGTTAATATTTTTGCTCCAATTTTATCATAATCTTCTAAATCATCTGGATGAACAAATTCTCTATATCTTTCAAACGAGAGGTCAAACTCTTTTGGTTCATATCCTAGCATGTGATAAAAATTGTCTGAAATTTCAGAAACCCCGTTATCTAGATACCAAAGAAAGTTACCTATTTTAGCAATGCGTTCGGCTCCAGTTAAAATAGAATTTTGAATAATAAGTTCTTCATTCAATTTAATTAATTCATTTGCTTTTTCTTTTTCATCTGTAACTTCCCGTGTGGTTATTGTAACCCCATCCCCCAATTTAATGGCTGTGGCATAAAACCATTGTACTTTACCATTTTTATGATGAGGAAACTCATAATGCTCGGGTTTATCATTTTCTATAGCATCTATTAAGTATTTATAAACTCCTGATTTGAAAATATTTGGATATACTTCCGATACTTTTCTCTTTTCAATATGACTAGGATTATCTCCTGTAACAGGATTTATTTTATCGTTAACAAATAAAATTTCAAAATCTACTATTTCACCATTTTCTGCCCGTATACTTTTAAAATGCATAACTACATGAGAAATACTCTTAAAAATATTTGTGAGAAAGGCACGGTTGTCGAGTAATTTTAAATTTTGGTTTTCTAAGCGTTTTTTAAGTGTCAACTCTATGTCTTTAGCTTCTTCTTCGGGGGTAGAATTACTCGAAGTAACTAAAACTCCATCAGCTAGTGGAGTAACCAAAGAATGAAACCACATTTTTTTTTCATTTATAATAACTTGTCTATCAAAAACAACTTTGCTATCTTCTTTATAAGATTTTATTAATTCTTCTAGCTCGTTATATGACCTATGAAAAGGGTAGACACCCAACACTGTAGCACCTATTATATTGTTAGGTTCAAGACCTAAATAATCTCGGTTACAATCATTCGCATATAAAATCTTGAAATCTACTATTTCATCTATGCTATTATATATAGGTTCATAATAGTTGACAATATTGTCTGTAGTTGCGAGTACGCTTTTTAAAAAGTTTTCTGATTTTCTAACCTTTAATTTGTTATTATAAATTCTAACAAAAGAAATAATAAAAACTACCAGGGCGAAAAATGCCAATATTAACAACATGGTAGGCGTTAAAGATTTGTGAAAAATATAATTTATTTTTCTCTCGTGCATTAAGCGCTCTTCATCGGCAAGCATTCTATTTTTAATGCTTCTAATTTCAAACAAGGTTTTATTAATTTTTAATTTGTTTGACTGTTGTCCTTGTAATACTTCTTCGTTATCTTGGGAAGTAACTATATCTAAATCTACAAGTTGGCTATACAAATTATTTAGCAAAGCATTTAATGGTTTTATGCGAGCTGCATGTAAGCCATTATCTTTAGTAAGTAACCTTAAAGTATCTATTATAGCTTTGCCTTCTAATTTGTAATCTTCAAAAAATTTAGTTGATAGAGTATCATTTATTATATCTTCTCTAAATTCTTCTGATTGGGCTTTGGTATAATGAGTCGTTAAATCTCCTATGGCGTTATAAACTTGAAGCGTATGCAACACCATTTCAGCAGATTTCTGTGTAAGCATAATTTGCCTATAGGTCATACTTGTTGTAACCAAAAGCATAATTATTGCAATAACCAATAATATGATATAGGTTTTTGAAGAGGTATAAATGCGATTAAAGTCCATACTATTTCCCAAATAAATTAAATACGGAAGAGAAAAGTATCTTTATTTAAATTAGAAGTATGATGCTGCCAATTAAGCTTCAGAACCTTTTCCACAACTTCTCGCAATTTAGTAAAACTATTAGGTTTGTTTATATAAATATTGGCTCCATTTGAAAAAGATTCTTCAATATCTTTTTGAGATGAGGATGTAGAATATATAGCTATATATAAATTTTTTAAGGCAGGATTACTACGGATTTCGTTTAAACACTGCATCCCATTTTTTATAGGCATATTAAGATCTAGAAATATTAAATTTGGAAATGTAATATCAGGCTGGAACAGATAATCTAATAATTCTTGGCCATGTTTAAAAAGGGACAATGTTGTTTGTACCGATATTTCTTCAAGAGCTTCACTAAATAATATTCTATCATCTTCATCATCATCTGCTAAAAAAATATTTAATAAATTATCGCTCATATTTTATACTATTATAGTATTTATTTTGTTGATTAATAATCATTTGACATTGATTAATACTACACACGTAAGAAACACGTAAAGCAACAAGCCTGTTTTTTAAAAAGTTTAGTAAAGAGCACTAATTTATATGGACCTATAAAAATTATTTTAAACTTATCCTTTTTAATTATCAAACGAAAGATATACTATTAATACGATAAATTGCATGCTTTAACTTTTTATTTATCGTAATAATATACTCATACCTTTCTTCTAATAACTCCATAAAATGAATAACTGCGAACCAATCTCTAAGGGTTTAATTTTTAGACCTCTATACTTTCAACTAAATTAAAAATTATTATCCGCACTTACTGTACTGCCATTTTTAATTTAAAAATAGGATATTATATGGAGTTATAAAGAAAGTTATTCCTCTATATTATTGATATTTTCATCATTAGAAATATTGGTCTCGGGTATTTTTTTGAAAAACTCAGCAAGTTCTAAATCTGCACTTGGGCCATATCCTAATAAAAGCGTTCCTTTTTCCTCTTTACTTGTTTTAATAATATAAAGTATGGACATATCTGAAGGATCACTCATACCTTCATACCTATGTTCTGCTACAATATAAATGTCTGTAGGTGTATATTCGTTTTTTGTTTCACTATTTATCAATCTATCCTCTTTATAATGAAAATTAGAAGTATAACCTTTCTCTTGATAAATTTTTATATAATCTTTCTCATGTTTTGCAAATTCATTTTCCATTTCTTTAAATTTTAAGATTAAACGGTTTTTTTTTGGATGTATTGTGTAAGTAAAACTCAACACTACATACCTTAACTAATCAAATTTGCAAAAAAAAGCGAAATAGGATTAACACAAATACATTTCTATTTAACGCTATTCGTTTGGTGCATAAAAGAAACTATTTTGATAATTACTAATTTAAACCGATTTAATCTTTGTCTGCATTTTCACTAGCATCTTCGTTAGGCGCAATTTCCAACCTGTTTTTTCCAAAATCCAAGGTGCGTATGGGGAATGGAATATTGATGCCTTTATCATTAAAATTGGATTTAATAAGTTTAATGGCTTTATGTCTTGCCTCATGTTCTTGTTTTACTTTCACCATATCAATCCAAAATCGAGTCATAAAATTGATAGAGCTATCTCCAAATTCAGTAAAGAAAAACTCAACGCCCTCCCCTGCTTTTTGCTCAAAATTTTCTGAGATAATACGGACTACCAAATCTTCAACCTCTTGCAAATTACTTTCATATCCAACGCCACAATTTACGGCAATTCTACTTCTGGCACTTATTGAGTAATTGGTAAAGGAATTTTCTACAAACTTTGAGTTGGGAATAACAACATAATTATTATCGGTTTGTCTTAACACTATGTTCCGAAGGCTTATTTCTGACACAAAACCATCAGCATCGTTAGTTTTAATATAATCGTTTATTTTTATTTTATCCATAAAAGATAAGACCACGCCTCCAACGGTGTTGCTTAATGTACCTTGAAGCGCTAAACCTATCGCTAAACCAATAACTCCAGCACCAGCTAGAATACTGGTTAATACTTTATCAAGATCTAAAACACCAAGAGCTATGAAAAACCCAATTAAAATAACAATGATGAAAATTATTTTTGCGACAATCTCCTGAATTGATTTTTGACTAATATGCGCTAACAAAAACTTGTTTGAAAGTTTCCTAATACCACGTGCAATAAAATAAAATAGAAGCATGACTAAAATAGCCATGATGAAGTTTGGCAGTTTTAGAATTATGGCATCTAGCCAACCATCTAACTTATCCCATAATTTACTCACGGATTCTTCTATAGAAAATTTATTATTCATAATATATTTATAACATTTGGGTTAGTAAAAAGGTCGCCAATATCCAAAGTATTAAACTCAGTACACCTCCTATGAATAAAAAGTGTTTAAACCTATAATTACCAATTCCATAAATGAGTGTATTTGTTTGATATCCAACGGGTGTAAAAAAACTAAAATTAGCCGCAAACATAACTGCTAGAATAAAAGGTTTAAAATCTAAATGCATACCTTGAGCTACCGAAATAGCTATTGGCGTCATAATAATCGCCGTCGCATTATTGCTAACCACACCACTCAATACCATGGTAACAAAAAATAATGTACCTACAATAATATAGTTAGGTTGTCCTCCTAAAAAGCTCAGTAGTTTTTCTGAAACCCACATGTCGGCACCTGTATTGTGCATGGCAAAACCCAACGGAATCATACCTGCCAGTAAGAAAAATATTTGCCAATTCACTTTTTTATAGACTGTGTTTAAATCTAAATTTTTGGTGATTAACAATAAACAAACACCTGTTAATGCGCTTACCATTATGGATAATAATCCAGTTGCTGCTAACAAAATCACTAAAAGAAGAACGCTTAATGAAAAATATCTTTTAAATTTCGATTTTCTATTAACATTATCAAACTCTTGTAATAACACTACATTTTCCATGGTTTGAAGCGTGGGTAATTTTTCTTTTGATATTTCTACCAACAGCCGGTCGCCAGACTTTAACACTAAACGATTCATGCTACTACGCACCATTCTATCTTTTAAATTTATAAGTGTTTTTCTCTTCTTTATTGCTAAAGGTATAACATCTTGAGACATAAAATTTCGTAAACTTCCCAAATTTTTACCCAACAAGGAGGCTCCTGGAAGCATTAGAAGTTCAACAAAAACCTGTTCATCAAGTTCACTTAATCCATTCGTTATTTCTTTTTTCTTATCATCATCTAACTCATTAAAACCTTTTTCTTCATAAACACTTAGGTTTTCTGATGTTTTAATGCGTGACAAATTTTCCAGATCACACAGTAAAAGTAATTCATCATCTTGCTTTAATGTTATATATTTTCCAGGAGAGTTATGAATGCGGTTATCTCGTATTAACTGTAAAAGTGATACATCTGGATTTTCAAACAAAAAGCTCTCTTGAATTTTTTTTCCTACTAATTTTGAATCTGGGTTAATACGAACCTTGGTAAGATAATTATCAATTTCATAGTCTTTACTCAAGCTTTGTGTATTATCCCAGGGTAACCAACGCAAACTTATAGTTAGGTATACAATAGAAACAATTAAAAATATAATGCCCAATAATGAAAATTCAAAAAAACCTAACTTTTCTGCTCCTAGATTTTTCGCAACAGCATTTACAATCAGATTTGTGGAAGTGCCCATTAAAGTACAAGAGCCTCCTAAAATACCGGCAAAAGAAATAGGCAGTAAGAGTTTTGATTGTGGGATTTTATATTTTTCTGAAAGTTGATTAATTATCTTTATAAAAACGACAACGACTGCTGTTGTGCTTATAAAAGCTGAAATACCCGCAGTAACAAACATAAAAAAGGGAGCGACTATATATATTGGTAAGGATTTCACCTTCCCCATGCCAGACGTAAGCCAATGAATCACCCCATTTTCTTCCATGGCTATAGCCAATATCATTAATGCCAGAACCGCAATAGTCGCTGGGTTTGAAAAACCACTAATACCTTCTTCAGGTGTTACCAATCCTAATAAAATAAGCGACACAATAATAAAAAAAGCTATTTTATCAATAGGAAATATTTCAAAAACAAAAAGTACTATTGTAACCAATAGCACTGAAAACATTAAGATGATTTCTCCATCCATATAAATATATTAATTATGCTACTTGCTGTAAATATGTACTTGTATCAACGAACTGTTAAAAACAATTCATGTTTTTTTTAATTCCCAAAAGACTTACATCTAATTAAATAATTATCTAATATAAATCTTTTGGGTTTACTTATTTTATAGTCTTTTAAGATTTTCTAGTGGTATTTACTAAAGTTTCTAATTCTTTTTTTTCTAGAGATTTACCGTAGATAGCTTGATCGGGATCCATAATATTAGTGTCGCTCAAATCTCCAATGTATAAAGCATCAAACCCAATATCTTCAATAAGTTGTTTTCCTACTGCTCTACTTTCTTGATCTTGTGCTGCAAAAGGCACTGTTAGCTTATTAACATTTCTAAATGCGCGATCTCTTAAATGTTCTGCATGAATGCTGTTGAATGCTTTTACTGTTTTTGCGGTACCAAACTTCATAGCTGTATACTCGGAAGCATTATAATTGGCCTCTCTAACTTTTTCTGCCATCTCTCCATCTCTTTCAGGATATGGGTTGGTAGCATCAATAATAATTTTATTACCGTATTCTCCCGCATAAAGCTCTGCAATTTCATCAATGGCTTTAAAGGGCATAGCCAGTAAGTATACATCCGCATTTGCTTCAAAAGCTTGTGCAACACTTACCGCTTGAGCATTTTCTCCTGCTTCTTTAACTAAACTATTAAGTTCGTTGGGGTGTCTAGAACTAAATAGGACTTGATGTCCTGCTTTACTCCAATGTTTTCCTAAATTACCTCCTATATTTCCACTTCCTATAATTCCTATTTTCATAACATTTTAATTTAAAAATTTATATATCTTATTTCGTAAATTAATCATTTATATAACTTCCAATTGACTTATATAAAACGATTATTAACTCAGAAACTATTAATTAATAATTAAGTGTAATAAGATTTATAGTATTTTGCTAATTCAAAGATTACCATTATCATCCTTTGCATATTCATTTTTGTAAATACGAACTATTAATAAGAACATACTAATTAATAAAGGTCCAAAAATTAAACCTATAAAGCCAAAGAGAGGAATACCAATAATAACACCAATAAGTGTAATTAAAGGATGAACATTATCTAGTTTTCGTAACACATAAAGCCGAATAAGGTTATCTGTAGTACCAACCACTATGATTCCGTACAACAACACACCCCATGCTTGAAAAGTATCTCCATTAGATAGTGCCAATATAAATACCGGAATGGTTCCTAAAAAATTTCCAATAAAAGGTATCATGGAGCCAATGGTAACGACTATGGCCCAAAAAAACGGACTTTCAATCCCAAATATTAGAAAGCCAATTAATGCAACAATACCCTGTGCAATTGCAACCAAAGGAATACCTAAAGCATTAGAACGAACCATCTCATACATTTCACTTCCCAATGTTTTAAGGTTATCTTTGTTTATTGGAATGTATTGGATTAAAATTTCTCTAAACTTCTTACGATTTATAAGCATATAAAAGAGTAAAAAATACATGATTGAAATAGCAATAAAGCTATTAAATGTACTTCCTAAAACACTCGTAATGCTTTTACTTAAGCCACTAGAAATCGATGATGCATCTATTTGGTCGGTTATATTATAACCTAACGACTGCTCCCAAACCTCTAATTTCGATTTAACAACGTCCACTACTTTTTCAGAATTTTTTGCCGCTTTGCTTATTTTATTTCCTAGCATAAATACGGAACCCGCAATAGGAAGCAATATAGCAACAAAAGATAAAAACATAAGAAAAGCAGCTGCCCAATTCGGCTTCCATCCTTTATTAACTAACTTACTCATACTTCCTTTGAGTAGTATATAAAGTGTAATGGCTCCCAAAACACCTAGCGTATAGGGTAACATTTCTTTGAAAATTAAACCTCCCATTAAAGCTATTAAAAGGAGCGTAAATACTTGACGAATTTTTTTTGGATGTATGGTGTTCACTCGTTCTGGTTATATTGAAAGTTATTAATTTTAGTTATTACGCAAAGCATAAATAAGATCTGCTTTACTCATTTTGGATCTTCCTTGAATACCAACATTTTTAGCTTGATCATACAAGTCTTTCTTTGTCCAGCTTTCATAAGGTTTCGCCTTTCCTCCTTTTTTACCTGCGTTGGGAGTGTTAGCAATTCGTGCAGATTTCTGTTTGCTATAGCCTTTCTCTCGAAGCGCCTCGTATTGCTCCTCATTTTTTATACTAGGAATATCCATAATCTTTTATTTAATATTCAAATTTTGGTAAAAAAGATGAATCAACTTAACCTTATCGCATTAAATATTGACTTTAAACAAAATAGTGAATTACAATTTATTGCATCAATAAATAATTTATTTGAGTTAATGATCTGGTGTTTGTTTCTGTAATTTTATTTTATAGTAAATTATTAATTAAAAATTTAAAATCATGAATAAAGATCAAATAGAAGGTAAATGGAAACAAATTAAAGGTAAGTTCAAACAAAAATACGGAGATCTTACCGATGATGATTTAACCTATTCTGAAGGTAAATTTGACGAAATGTTGGGTAATCTTCAAGAAAAAACAGGAAAGAAAAAAGAAGACATCAAAAAAGAAATTGAATCGTGGTAAAAACCTTTTAGTTTTACCTATTAATAGCAATATCCCCTTACCATATGATAAGGGGATATTTTTTTAAATACTAGTTTAATAAAAGCTGTTTAAACTTCCTTTATTTGATTAATAAAAAAAGGCTGGCTATTTGCCAACCTTTTTAATGTTATCATTTTCTATTTATTTTTTAAAAGCATGATATTCAAATTTTTGTCCACCTACCGAAGCATCAGCCATAAGACCCGCTTTAGGTAAAGCAAAAACCATAACACCATCAGAATAACTAGCATTTTCAGATTTTCCTTCTTCCGCTACTACTGCAGAAGCTTCTGCCGAAAATTCATAATTACCTTGTTTAAATTTAGCTAAAGCTGCATCAGTTTCAAAAAAGATAACTTCAATAACTGCTTGTCCACCTGCTTGGAGTCCAATATTTATTTTTTTCAAAGAAGTCATACCAATTGCTTTGCCGTTTTCATACACAACACCATTACCACTTGCACCACCAATGATTAAACCTCCTTTTCCAACATTTGGAAAAATAGCATAACCAGAAGCATTTTTAAAAAACTTCTCAAGACCCGCATCTTTTGCTATAAGTGTTGATTTGGCGTTTTGTGCATCAGCCATGATTTCTTTGTCTTTGTTATTCTGTGCAGTTGCCCCAAAAGTTATTAGAAAGAGGCAAGCTATCATTGCATTTTTTAGAGTTTTCATAATTTGTTTTTTTAATATTAATATATTCAAATTTATTGAAACGCCTTACTTTAAAATATCTTGATTACATTGATTATTAACTCAAAAAAAACCGATTTGAAATTTTGGTCATTTATTTGAACTTCCTTAATATTGAAGTTAATAACTCATTCACTTTTTTCTAATTTTTCTATAGAAACGGTTGTAGTTGGTAGGTTAAAACCTGCGGATTTTAAAACAGCGTAAACACTTAATTGTAAATCTGATTTTAATTTTCCTCCTGGAGCTTTTACCTCATTAGTTCGGTACCAATAATATACAACAATGCTTACTAAATCATTTTCTATTTTATCCACTAGAACAGAATACATAGGCACTTTTAATACAAATTCGTTTTCATTTAGAATCAAGTCTATAAGACTCAGAGCTTCATCTATTTTTGCGTCGTGCACCACACTTACAATAAAATTATTTCGCATCAACTCATCTATTGTATAGTTCTTTAAATTGTTTTTTAATATGGAACCATTTGGAATGTAAGCATCAATACCATCTACTGTTTTTATGGTTGTTGACCGCAAACTCATTTCTATAACTCTTCCTTTTACCCCGTCTATTTCAATCAAATCTCCAATTCTAAATGGGCGTTGAAATGCCATTAATATACCTGCTAAAAAGTTTTCACCTATATCTTTAAGAGCAAAACCTATTATGAAGGTGGTTAACCCTGCACCTGCTAAAATTTTATTGGTAACATCATCAAAACCTAAAATACCTAAACAAACAACAAATAAAACTACAGTTAATAGGAATGAAATAATACTTAGAATAAAATCTGCTATTAAGGGATCATTGGCATTTGAAATGACTATTTTTTTCGCATATTTATTTATCAACTTAATAACTAAAAGTCCTATTATAAATATAAAAACTGATAATAAAACGCTTGGTAAGTGGGATATTAAATTCGTCCAAGATTTATATACAGATTCCTTAAATATATATACTTCTGAGTCCATAAGTTTTATTAATAATTATTGATTTACTTTTCTTCGGCTTTCTTTTTAGCTTCTTTTTCAGCTTCTTCTCTAGCCTTTTCCTTTTCTCTTTCTTTCTTTTTAAAATAGCCTCTTAATAGAAAATTATGCTTAGCAGCTTCCATATTTTCTTCTAAGCCTTTAGAACCTTGTCTTAAATTTTCCATAGTTTTTTCCATATCTCTAGCGACACCTTCATCGTTTAACAACTTTCCTAAAGTACCTTCTCCCTCATTAATATCGATTAACATGGTGGCTAATTCATCTGTAATGACTTCTGCATTTTCTGCAGTAATTTTAATAGATGCTAAGATGTCATCAAATTCAACAGGCTCTATTGATTTAAGAGAAGTACCATCTCTAACTTCCGCAGATTTTGAACTTCCCTGTGATATCATTAAAATTTTATCACCTATAACACCTTCCGAGGTTATTGATGCTCTACTATCTTTCTTAATGAATTTTTTAACTTCCTTATCCATCATAGCTACTACATTTACCGTAGAATCGTTAATGATTGATATACTTTCAATAGTTCCTACTGCAATTCCTGAAAAACGCACCTGACCACCAACTTGAAGTCCACTCACATTTCGAAAATTGGTACTAATTTTAAATTTTGAACTAAATAAATTTTGATTACTTCCTATAAAGAAAATAATTACAAATAATATTAATAGTCCTAATGACACAAAAATTCCTAGTTTTATTTTATATGCGTTTTTATTGGGTTTCATATGTAGCTATTTATTGTTTTCAATTGTCATATGGTATCGCTTTATTTTATGGGTGTTTTTTATAAAAAACATTTTATTTATGGCGATTTCATAATTCTCTATTTAAAAAATGATTTTATGTATGCGTCGTCGTCGTTAACGAATTCTTCTAAACTGCCTACTTTATAAACTTTGCCTTCTTTTATCATAGCAATTCGATCGGCTACTGTTTTTACGCAGTTAATATCATGTGTAATTATTATGGATGAATTTTTGAATTTTTCTTGGGTATCGTTTATCAAATGACTTATTTCATCGGAAGTTACGGGGTCTAAACCAGTCGTTGGTTCATCGTATAAAATGATTTTAGGGTTCACAACCAAAGTTCTAGCTAAACCTATTCTTTTTTTCATTCCTCCTGATAATTCTGAAGGCATTTTATCTATAGAATCAGGCAAACCCACATTTTCTAAAGCTTCAACAATTTTATTATTTATTTCTTCTTCTGAAAATTTTTTATTTAATCTTGAAAGTGCAAAACTTAAATTCTCTCTTACAGTCATAGAATCATACAGAGCAGCACTTTGAAATAGAAACCCTATTTTTTTACGAACTTCTATTAAACCCTCTTCATTAATATCTGTTAACTCCTGCTCTCCTACTGTAATACTTCCTTCATCGTGTTTTAAAAGACTCACAATGCATTTAATTAAAACCGATTTCCCTGAACCCGATTTCCCTAACACCACTAAATTCTCATTTTCATGAAGTTGCAGGGTTATACCATCAAGCACTTTTTGGTCTCCAAAACTTTTTTTGAGATCTTGAATATCAATAAGTATATTGTTTGTGTTATTTTCCATTACAGTAAATCGGTTATTTGTACAGCAATTAAGTCTACAATGATTAATAATAATGATGCGGTTACTACAGCGGAATTCGCTGCTATTCCTACACTCGCTGTTCCACTACCTGCGTTATAGCCTTTATAACAACCAACTAAACCAATTACAGCACCGAAAAAGAATGTTTTTATTATAGCAGGAATAATATCTATAAATTCGACTTGACTAAATGCTTGATTTAAAAACAGTTCTAAACTTACCGAGTCTTTAAGGTTTATACCCAACCAACTTCCAAAAATACCAATAGCATCTGCATAGAGTGTAAGTATTGGAATCATTACGGTAGCCGCTAAAACTCTAGGAATGATTAAAAAATTTATAGGATTCGTGTTTGACACTTCCATGGCATCAATTTGTTCGGTAACCCGCATAGAACCTAATTCGGCTCCCATGCTGGAACCTATTTTACCTGCACATATTAAAGCTGTAATTACGGGTCCCATTTCTCTAATTATAGAAATAGCAACCATACCTGGTAACATAGCAACTGCACCAAACTCTACCAATGGGGGTCTGGATTGAATGGTTAAAACCAAACCTACGATTATACCTGTAATGGAAATTAAACCAACCGATTTATTACCGATTTGATAACACTGCTTTAAAAATTCTTGGAATTCAAATGTTTTAGTGAAGAGGTTCCTCAAGACCGTTTTTAAATACTCCAATACATTCGCTATATCTATAAAAAACAGCGTACTCTTTTCCTTTATAAGAGAAAAAAAAGGAGGCATACTAAAAGCTATGTTATTGGATTTATATAGTTTTTTAGACATAATTTTAATCGTAATATGTTCGAATAAAATTACACGCTTTCTAAAACTTAAGCTTTACACGATTTTAATATTTTATTATAGAATATCAATGAAGATGCATCAAGTGCTCCCTTTAATAGATTAATTGAAATTTTATAATAAGAAATTATTTTAAAATGGATAACCAATAGCTAAGTTGAAAATTAAGTTTTCTTTTCTCCAACCACCATCACCAAAATTAACAGCATCAATTACCCAACGGTCTCCTTTTGGCAAATAAGGTTTTCTTAACGGAAATGCAAAATCTGTTCTAAGTACTAGGAAACTAAAATCAAATCTTAACCCTACGCCTGCTCCTACCGCTAATTCATTTAAAAATTGACCAGAAAATTTGGCTCCTGGTTTTTCTTCACTTTCATTTAATAACCAAATATTACCTGCATCTACGAAAACGGCACCTTTAATCAACTTGTATATTTTGGTTCGTAATTCTGTGCTAAATTCTAGTTTTAAATCTCCCGATTGGTCTGGTAAAAACGAATTGGTCACCTCATTACCATTAAAGATTCCCGGACCTATAGATCGTGCTCTAAAAGCTCTAATACTACTTGTTCCTCCTATAAAAAACTGTTTAATAAAAGGCAATTCATTGGAATTTCCATAAGGAATTCCTGCACCTAAAATAATTCTACTAGCAAGTTTGGTCTCACTATTAAAGTTGTAATAATGACGAAACTCCATTTCTAATTTTGAATATTGACTAAAAGGAACACCCAAGATACTTTTTGGATTATCACCATCATTAGCGCCCATAAGTAACCCAACTGAATTTCCAGATAAATCTACACTTCCTTTAAAATAAATATTGTTTTTTCTATTTTTTAACATCGTATTGGTATACGTATAAGAATAGGTGGTTCCTAAAATAAACTGTTTATCAATAACTTTTTGTAAGGATGGGTTTTCTGCTATTTGCGACTTATATAAATCTGAAACATTATTAGAGGATGTATATGCAATGTTTACAACATTAAGGCTGTGCTCTTTACGCTCGTTTTCTTTCCATAAATATCCAAATGAACCGTTGAATGTTTTTAAGGAATAAAGTTTTGTTCTTAATTGGTACTCATAACTTAAAGAAGCCTTTGTGTTGGGGACATAAGCACTGCCGGAGCTCATGTTAAAAGGTGAAATAAAACGAGGCCAAATTAAATTGGCTTCCCCTCCAAAGCGATACACATTAAAGCCGTTATTTTGCCCTGAAACCTGAACTTCTAAACCTGCAAATGCCGAAATTTTTAATAGTTCTGCACCTTTAAATGTATTCCGGTTACTCCAATTAACATTCAGTTCGGTTCCGGAATAATTAGCTGAATTAGTTTTCGCTAATGCTTCTACTTGAATCGATTTTTTTTGCAATGGTGTTAAATAATAATACGCATCTAAATAATTATTTAAAGAATCATTTACCTTAAATTCATTTTTCACAAATTTGAAAGTTCCTAAGGTAATTAATCGGTTTAAAGATAAATTGTGGGTCGTTCTGTTGTACAAATCGCCTTTATCAAATAAGAGTGTTTTATCGAAAATAAAAGGTTTGAAAACGGTTTTATTATCAATGATAGTAAGGTCTTCATAGGTAACCGTTTCCATTTTTCTGGTTGAAATAGTATCTCTTTTTAAATTGAAACTAGGATAAACAAATATGTTATTAATACGATATTGATTTTTTGCTTTTTCAGGAACATCATCCTTAATTTTAACAATTAAATCTACTTCGTGGTTGGCAACTGTACTGTCTACTTGAACCAAAAGATAATCTTCATTGAAATAATAAAAACCACGTTCTTTTAATTTCGCATCCATTCGGGTTCTTTCCCTTTTTATAACATCCAAATCATACGGCTTTCCTACTTTTAAAACACTCTTCTCTTTCAGCATATTAATTTCCTTAGATAGAAGCGTCGTATCAGTTGGAAACGATACCGATTTAATTTTATATTGGTTATGCAACTTTACTTCATAATTAGCTTCTGCCTTTTTACCTTTTCGAATAGAATCGGCTTTAGATTCTGCATTAAAAAACCCTTTATTTTCTACATAATTTTGAATTACTTTTTTATTGTATTCCAAGTCAACGTCACCCATTAAAACAGGTGCTTCACCTAGTTTATATTTTACCCAATGTTTAAAGCCTTTATCTTTTTTTACTTCACCAACTAAGTTGTAAAAAAAGATTCCTGGACGCATGCCTAAAATGGATTTGTTTGGCTTAGGACGAATTAAATCATCCAATTCTGATTTTACACTTTTTCTTGTTTTTTTTGATTCTTTACCTTTTTCAACTTTAAGAGTATGACCCACATACAATAAATCGCCTTCCGTAATTTTTCGCGTTCCACTACAGCCCAAGCATAGTGCTACTAAAAAAAGCAGTGCTATGTATATATTACTTTTCATTCTCTCTCTTGTTTTTTCTATTGCCTTTGCGTTTTTTATAAAATAATTCTCTAAACTTATCATAGTTCATAGTAATTATAAATGCGACTCCTGTTTCAATAACCTGACCTTGTAAAGCCACTTGGTAATTATTTTTTCTATAAGCTCTTAGTTTGTAACGACCATCTTTCGTGATTAAATAATCGGCAGTAACATCGCCCGCTATATTGGTGGCTTGTTCGTTTTCCTGCGGAGTACCTTCTAAACCAAAACTGCTTCCCACAGTCACTTTTAATCGGTCATTAAATAGTTGTTTTGAAAGCCCCACATCCAAATCGGTTCTTTCTTCTTTTTCTCCAGATGAATAATCTTCTGTGGCTTGAAGATCAAAATCCAACTCAAAACCTTTTATTAAATCGCCAGCTAAATTATTAAGCTGTTGCGATAAAATTTTGCTTACACTTTGTTTTGCTAGATAGGTTCCACTGGTGCCACCCGCTTCGCTTTCAAAAGGGTTTTCTCCTATAAAACGGTTTAATAGCAATAAGGCAAATACTTGTTTATTTAAAGCATCCTCATCTCGTCGAATCTGTTCTAATTTTGCTTGCGTTGTATTGATAATTTCGGTTGAAATGTTATTATTTCCATCAGGCAAAATAATGTCGAAGGTTATTTCTGGTTGTAACAACTCCCCTTTCATTATTAAATTAGTTTCGAAAGGAACTCTTTGTTTATACGTGTTTCTTGTTTCTGCTGTTATACCTACTAATTGATCGTCTACCAAGTCTAATGGGGAAGCATCTACTTTATAAACTGCTGTTATATTTACATTAGCTGTTGTAGGTTCCCCCGTCCACAAAATGTAACTTTCTGGCTGAATTTCAAATTTTCTTTTTATTAAATTGAAATTCATTTCATAAGCACCACCAGTAAACTCGTATTTCCCTGTTAAAGTAGTTTTTCCAGAAGGATCAATGCCTCCTGTTAATTCTGCTTCCCCTTGAAGTTTTAAATAATCTCCATTGGCTTTATCAATAATAATAGATATTTCTGCCTTTTTATCAACCACAATATTTACAGAAGCATCAATTCCTTTCACTTCTGTTTGTGAAATTTGTTTTGTTGGATCCTCAATCGAAATTAAAACAGGTTGATCTTGATCTATAAACTCAACAATCCCTTCTCTATCTGCAATGGAAGGGTCACTTTGTGGAAGCACGATAGAAAATTTTGTATCTGCATTTATCTTAACGGTGCCATCAATAATGGGGCTTTCTAAAGTACCTTTTATACCTAAATTATTATCTAAATACAATTCACCATAAAACAAATCGTTGTCTTTAGCTTTTGAATTTACTGCTCTAAAATTGTTAGCAACTACATTTAAATTAAACCCTAAATTGGTATAATCTTGACTATTAATAAATCCAGTAATAGACAATGGGTTTCCATTTTCGTCTTTTAATTTAAAATCATCAAAAACGATTTTATTAGTATTAAACACAATTTTGTCATTAATTAAATTGAATTTAGAATTCAATGGAACTACTTTGAAACCAACGGAATTAAATTTGATATTACCATTAACATTCGGATTGGAAGCTTTTCCCGTTACATCTAATTTTCCGTTCAAATAACCTTCACTTTCTTTTAAGTTTTCTAAAGTAAATGGTTGCAACGACGCCATTTGAAGCTTTTGAATATTAACACTAAAATCTAAGCTTTCATTATTAATATTGTAATTTCCATCAATATTTAAATCATTCTGTAGCCCTTTTAGAGTAACATTCGCTTTATAGAGATTCGTGGTTTGATTATCTACTTTTACAATTAAATTTCCAACCGTATCTTTCTTTATTGTAAAATTTTCTATATCCAAATCAGCTATAAAGAGAGGATTTAACATGATGTTTTTCACAGTCGTTTCGCCATTTATAGTGCCTCCAATTTCGAAATTGAATTTTGCTATACTGGTTAAAGATTCTAATTTAAAGTTTTCAAAACTTGCTATAATGGGTGAACTAATTTCATCAGTCTCCGACTGAATTGAAAACGATTGTTGATTATTTTGAATTTTGAAATTAGATACCAATATGCCATTTTTTGCTAATTTTATTTGATTCGTTTCATCAATTTTCCAATCTTCATAATTTAGAAGAAGTTTTTCTGGATTTAAACTGATGGTTGATGCACCCATACTATCTTTAAAAACACCAGAAATAATGTATTTATCTTTATTTGAAGCATCTTTTATATTAAGCGCATAATTAACGGTATTATCTTCTAACTTTCCAATTAACGTTGTTCTTTGAATTTCAAATTGGGCATTTTTAATTTTACTCAAAGACAGATCGTACTGTAACACATTATCTTGTGTTCTTACATCCAAAACACCATTTGAAAGTTCATTATTCGCATAATTCAATCGTGGAATAGACGCATTAATTACGATAGAATCGTTCACAGAATTGTAGGATCCATTAAGTGTTATTTCAGATAATTCTATAATTTTAGGAATTATTTTTTTGGTTATTGGGTTGTCTTTAATAATGAATTCAAAATCTAAATTCTGGTCTTCTTTATTCTTAACGTCCTTTTTATCCAAGTCATAATACTTTGAAATTGAATTAGTCAACTGATTACTTATGGTTGATAATTTATAATTCCCTTCAATTAATCCATTAGCAAACTGAGATTTTAAAATGATAGAATCTTTCTCAATATTAGAAATGGCTCTAATACTTATGTTGTCTAAAGGAAATTGTTCTTTTTCTAACGCTATTAAAAAGTTATTAGCCTTAAGGGTTCCGTTCAAATTATCTGGATTCAAATCTTCAAAATTAGCAGTGATATCTCCTTTCATTTTTAAAGGCCCTTCATGAAGATTTAACTTATTTAAATCTACAAGTTCTAGATTTAATTTTAAATCTAAAGTTGGTTTATCAGAATTAGAAGCCCCTTTTGCATCTAAAACAAAATTCAAATTTGAATCTGAAGAGCTTACATTTGCCAGATACTGACCGTTATCTAGACTTCCATTAATGGTTATATTTTTGTAATTATAATCATTGAATTTTGCTGTCACAATTTTAGAACTTAGAGTAGCTGTTGCTGTTGAAGGGTCAAGACTTCTGCCTATTATAGTAGCGTTTACGGTAACTTTACCAAATTGGTCATTCTTGAGAAATTTACCTAAATCGAAATTTTCGACACTAGCATCGGCACTATATTTTTCGTTATTTTTTCGAGATTGATTAAAGGTAGCATCAACAATGGCATTTCCGAAAGAACTTTTTAAATCTAAATTAGTATCAAAGTTATTAATGCTTCCTTTAAAATTCCCTCTTACATTAAATATTTCAGGTAGTTGAATTGTATTAGGAATAGTATTATTAGGTGTAAAAGCGTAAATATCTTTTGATGAGCTTTCAAAATTTAAGATGTTGATATCAAACACGCTTTTATCAACATTTGGCAACCCTGTTATAGTTCCTTTGATATCCACTTTCGTATTTCCAATACGATCAGCATTAAATGTGTTAATTTTCAAATTACCTAAAAGGCCTTTCACATTGGCATTAAAATTTACAATCGCATGGGGATTGTTCTTAAAAATGTCATTTGAATTTAATTGGGGAAAGAGCAATAAAACATCTTTGAAACCCACTCTACTATCTTTCAAATCAATATCAAGTTTCAAGTTTTCAGGATTTTCACTTATAGATTCTATAGACGGATAAGAAGTTAAAATAGTATTTTGTAAAGTGGTTTGAGGTGTTTTCAGTAATAACCCTATTAATGAAGCACTTTTTGAAGTGTAACTGAATGCAGTCGATAATTCATCTAATTGAAATCCACTTTTTTCTTTAAAGATAAATGAATCAATAGTTCCGCTATAGGCGTTATCATTTATTACAAAAGATTTTCCTTTTAAATTTAAACCATTTAATTTCAAGTGGTTGTAATCAATTCCTGATGGCGTTTTTATTTCGTTATTGTTATCAAAATCGAATTTAAAATCTGTTATTGAGATTTCGGAAACATCAATTTTCCAAGGTAAACTTGAAGAATTTTTAGTTGTTTTTGGAACAATTTCATCTTGTTTTGTTAACGTGAAATAGCCACTAGTTTTGTTTAATTCAATGGAATTTAAAACTATAATCTGCTTTTCTAAATCAATAGTTTTAACTTTTGTTTTTAGATTTTTAAATCGAATTTTAGCATCAATATGTGTAATAGCATCTTTATAATTAACATCAATATTTTCAAGATGAATATTTTTTAGATTTAGTTTTAAAAAATTTGTTTCAGCTTCAGCTTCAATTTTTTCAGTAGTATATTTAGTAGCTTCAACCAAATCTTGATTTAAGTTTAGTTTTAATCCTTTTAGATTGATTTCGGGAACATCAAACCTCAAATTCTTTAAATCAAATTTATCAATATTCGTGTCAAAATGATTTACAAATAATTCTATATTCTTTTGGGCTATAGCATCTTTATATGAAAATTTAATATCATTAAGGTTAATGTTCTTAACCAAAATCTCGATCGATCCCTCCTCTTTCTTGGGCTCACCTGTTTCAAATGCTTTGATGATGTAATCAAAATTGTAAACAGAATCACTGCTAACTTTGATATGAGCTGTTATATTTTCTAAATCAATGGAATTAATGTCTACTTTATTATTAAATAATTGAAATAAACTAATATCAACTTTTAAAGATTTGCCAGCTAGCAAAGTGTCTTTTGCTTGGTCTTCAAAATAGAAATCACGTAAAACAATTTTCTTTGGTAAACCTATTTCAATGGAACCAATTTCTACTTTAGTCTTTATTTTTTTTTCTAAATAAACAACGGCTTTATCTTTTACAAAATTCTGAACAGAAGGAATTTGTAGAGCCAGCACAATTAATAAAAAAAGTGCTACAATTATTAGTAGGGTTTTTAAAATAACTTTAACGACTTTTTTCAATTTCCAGGTTGGTTATAATTTTAAACTGCAAGTACATTTTACTAATAATTTTAACTTTGGCTTAGATTATAGATTTAAGATGATGTTTCCCATCTAACCGCCTCTAACAGAGCTTTTTTATAAAATTACTATTTGATTTTCAACAACATTTAGGTTGATATAAATATTTTGTGAAGATATTGCTATAAAACGCAACGTTTATTACATAATTCCACGTAATTATTTTAAAATTTTAAGTTGAAAGAAGAACTTACCAATAAAAAATAATTATTAAATTGTACATTACTAATTATTAATTATCTTTGCACCCAATTTCGGATTAACCTCTGGCGAGAATCGTGAATGTTGTTTCGAATAAATCATTACTTAAAATTTAAAGATATGGAATCTTTAGTAAAGTTTGTACAAGACGAATTTGTAACAAAAAAAGACTTCCCAGAGTTTGGAGCTGGAGACACAATTACTGTTTACTATGAAATTAGAGAGGGCGAAAAAGTTCGTACTCAGTTTTTTAGAGGTGTTGTAATTCAAAGAAGAGGATCTGGTTCATCAGAAACTTTTACCATTAGAAAAATGTCTGGTACTATTGGTGTGGAGCGTATTTTCCCAGTTAATTTACCTGCATTACAAAAAATTGAAATTAATAAACGTGGTAAAGTGCGTAGAGCTAGAATCTACTACTTTAGAGGTCTTACTGGTAAAAAAGCCAGAATTAAAGAACGTAGACGTTAATAAAGTATCATTGCAAAAGCAAATTAAAAGCCTTGAAATATTTCAGGGCTTTTTTTATTAACAAAAGTTAATAACTTCGGTTCATAAGTAGTTGATATGTAAAATGTTAAATATTTTGTGTTTTCAAGATATGTTTCTTATCTTAGCTACAAGAAATAAAAAACAGTGTGAGCTGGTTTCATTAAAAAGTGAATTTAAATTAATTTCTTTATAAAATAAAGCAACGTTCTTTAATTTATTTATAATTGTTTTTTGAGATTTTATTGTAACACGTGTAATAATGTGGTAGCAAAAAATCAAGATATTATAAAAAGTACTACATACATAAAATAGGTAGAAACTAGTATAATGGAAAGCTTAAAAAAATAACAGTGCCGAAAGGATTGTTGTTGTAATGAAAGCAATGTCTTAAAAAAACTTGACGTTAAAACGAAAAGGAAAAATTAATGACATCAAGAAAAACAGTTATTTAGAAACATTTTAGTAATAGGTCAATACATTTTGAAAATTACAGAAATGTTTCCTTGAAATAATAGCACTTAAATTGAAAAAATTTGGAATAAAATCTAAATTGATTTGATAGAAATATCAATTAGGTTGAGTTATGTTATTTCAAAGAAAGCCATGTCAAAGTAGATTAAATTCTGCCATGATATGGCTTTTGTTTTTTATAGCTTCTTCAATAATTTTTTAATAAATTCTTAATAGTTCCTACCTTTTTTAATCTTCTGCGAAATATTGTTCATAATAGCATTTTTGATTAAACGTTTAAACATATATAAAAGTCAATTTTTGTATATTCGCGTCGCGAAAACATTATTATATATATCGCATATTACTTTATAGCTAATTATTAACATAAAAAAACCGTTACATTAATGTCTAAAATTATTTATACAAAAACTGATGAGGCTCCTGCATTAGCAACCCGTTCTTTTTTACCAATTGTTAAAGCTTTTGTTAAGTCTTCTGGTATTAATATTGAAACTAGAGATATCTCTTTAGCTGCAAGAATTTTAGCCGTTTTTCCAGATTTTTTAAAGGAAGATCAACGTGTTCTAGATGATTTGGCCGTACTTAGTGAATTAGTAAAAAGTCCTGAAGCCAACATTATAAAATTACCAAACATTAGTGCTTCTGTTCCGCAGTTAAAAGCTGCTATAAAAGAATTACAATCTAAAGGATTCGCTATTCCTAACTACTTAGATGAAGCTACTAATGATGTTGAAAAAGATATAAAATCGCGCTACGATAAAATTAAAGGAAGTGCTGTAAACCCAATACTTCGTGAAGGAAACTCTGATAGACGTGCGCCAAAAGCAGTAAAGAACTACGCTAAAAAGAATCCACACTCTATGGGTGCTTGGAACAGTGATTCTAAAACGCATGTAGCAACTATGGAGTCTGGCGATTTTTTTCACAATGAAAGATCGGTAACATTACCTGAAGCTACAAGCATTAAAATTGTACATACCGACCATAATGGGACTACAACTGTTTTAAAAGATAGTTTCAAATTATTAAAAGACGAAATAATTGACGCCACTATTTTAAGCAAAACAGCATTAGTTAGCTTTTTAGAGGCTCAAATCGCTGATGCAAAGGCAAGCGGCGTATTGTTCTCATTACACATGAAAGCGACCATGATGAAAGTGAGTGACCCAATTATTTTTGGATATGCTGTAAAAGTATTTTTTAAAAATGTATTTGAAAAGCATGCAGAAACTCTAGAAAAAATTGGAGTGGATGTTAATAATGGTTTTGGAAATTTAGTTGAAAAATTACCAAGTTTACCAGAAGCCAAACGTAACGAAATTCAAGCAGATATTGATGCTGCCTTTAAAAACGGACCTGCAGTGGCTATGGTAAATAGTGATAAAGGTATTACAAATTTACACGTGCCTAGTGACGTTATTATTGATGCTTCTATGCCAGCAATGATTCGTACATCTGGACAAATGTGGAATACTGAAGGAAAACTTCAAGATACGAAAGCTGTTATTCCAGACAGTAGTTATGCAGGCATTTATTCTGCTACTATCGATTTTTGTAAAAAACATGGTGCCTTCGATCCAACTACAATGGGTACGGTACCAAACGTAGGCTTAATGGCTCAAAAAGCCGAAGAATACGGTTCTCATGATAAAACATTCGAAATCGCATCTAACGGAACAGTAAGTGTTATTGATGCTGCTGGAAACACCTTATTAAAACACGTTGTGGAAACTGGTGATATATGGAGAATGTGTCAAACTAAAGATGCACCAATTCAAGATTGGGTAAAGTTAGCTGTTACTCGTGCTAAAGCTTCTGAAACGCCTGCTGTTTTCTGGTTAGATGAAAACAGAGCTCACGATGCTGAGTTAATTAAAAAAGTAAATACCTATTTAAAAGAATATGATACTACTGGTTTAGACATAAGAATCTTATCTCCAATAGATGCCACTTTATTTACTTGTGAAAGATTAAAAAAGGGTAAAGATACCATATCGGTTTCAGGGAATGTTTTACGTGATTATTTAACCGATTTATTCCCGATTTTAGAAGTTGGTACGAGTGCTAAAATGCTATCTATTGTTCCTTTAATGAATGGTGGTGGATTGTTTGAAACAGGTGCTGGTGGTTCTGCCCCAAAACACGTTGAACAATTCACAAATGAAAACCATTTACGTTGGGATTCTTTAGGTGAATTTTTAGCATTAGCAGTGTCTTTAGAACATGTTGCAACAACAAATAATAACCCAAAAGCACAAATCTTAGCTGATACATTAGATGCAGCCACAGGTCAATTACTTGATAATGGTAAATCGCCTTCTCGTAAAGTAGGTGAATTAGATAACAGAGGAAGTCATTTTTATTTAGCTCTTTATTGGGCGCAAGCGTTAGCTAACCAAACAAAAGACGCCGCTCTAAAAGCTGAATTTGAACCAATCGCGAAACAATTAGCAACAAATGAAATTGCGATTGTAAGCGAGCTTAACCTAATTCAAGGAAACCCAATAAATATTGGTGGTTATTACGAACCAAATGAAACTTTAATTAATAATGCGATGCGACCAAGTAAAACGCTAAATAGCATATTAAGTTAATAGAAAAATAAATACTATTTTAAAAAGCTCCTTTTATTAGACACCTCCAAAATTTAGACACTTTTTGGGGGTGTTTTTTTGTAAATAAAAATGAAGCATTCAAACTTGAATTTGCAAAGTTAATTTTAGAAAATAACTATTCATATACAGCTATTTCTAAGCTAAAATATTGAAATCAATAAATGAATAATTTTTATCATTACTATAAAATTTAATATACCAGCATAAGTTCTACGTAAGAGTTTAATAAAAAAGGTTCGCTTAATTCGTATTTTGAGTTTCAAATTTAATGTTAGATTTCTTTTCTTGGGATGAATGAGCTACAAAATTAAGCGACAAGATTCATACTAAAGAGAAGTCTTTTCAATAGATTATCAATGGTTTTTACGACCTATATTTTCCGAAGTAATATTTTATCTCTTATTGTCCTAAACATATTTTTAATATTGCATTTAATACAAGTAATCAAATAAATCCTAATCAAATAAAAAGGCAGTTATTTCTTTGGATATATAGTCTTGTCTGCATAGAGTTTAGCAAAAAATAATCTTTAAGATCATAAGAATAATTTGTTTTAAAATTCTATAAATCAGAACTTTAATATACTAAATATTATTTTTATTTCTTTTCAATAAACAAGTTTTCTTATATCCAACTCAGGTTATCACTAATTATTTCTTATATCAATTCTTTACATTTTTACAAATCACAAACTTTAAGAAAATTTTAACTGTATGAAGTCTTACAAAAGGTATTTTTAACAAATCAAACTTTCACCAATCAAAATCAATCATTATGAATAAGAAGAGGTTAGCTTTAATTATTAGCGGAATCATTATTTTAATTATTAGTTATTC
Source organism: Mariniflexile litorale (assembly GCF_031128465.2). Taxonomy (GTDB): domain Bacteria; phylum Bacteroidota; class Bacteroidia; order Flavobacteriales; family Flavobacteriaceae; genus Mariniflexile; species Mariniflexile litorale. Next base: position 243,549 of record NZ_CP155618.1, read on the forward strand.
ATTTTTCGGATCTTCAGGCGAAGAAGACGTATTGCTAACAACAAAGATTATAAAAGGTACCTATTTAAACGAAGTTATAATTTCTGGAGAAGCTCAATCTACTAGTTCAAAAGAAATCAATGGTCCTATTAATGCGAGACGTTTCAACATTTATCAACTAAAAATACAAGATTTAGTAGCAGAAGGGACTATAGTAAAAAAGGGCGATTATATTGGTAAAATTGATGCTTCAGAAGTTAACAGTAAAATGAATGATGCTCAACTAAGTCTAGAGAGTGCTGAATCAAGATACACACTCCAACAACTTGATACCACACTTACCTTAAAACAGGAACGAACTGCTATAAAAGATCTTCTATTTAATATTGAAGAAAACCAACTAGAATTAAAACGGTCCATTTATGAGCCGCCTGCAACCATTCGACAATTAGAAATAAAAATTGAAAAATTTGAACGTGAATTAAAAGAAAAAAAGGAAGATTACTCTATTAAAAAAAGACAAGCAAACGCCAAAATGATTGAAGTAGGTACCGAAGTATCTAAAATAAAAAAGCGCATTGAAGAATTAATTGATCTCCAAAAAGAGTTTACGGTATACTCGGAAGACGACGGAATGGTAACATATGTTAAAGATTGGAATGGCAACAAAAAGAAAGTAGGTGCCACCATATCTCCTTGGGAACCTGCATTAGCGAGTTTACCAGATTTAACTAAAATGGAATCTAAAACGTATAGTAATGAAATTGACATACGAAAAATAAAAAAGGATTTGAAAGTGAAAATTGGTTTTGATGCGTTTCCTGATATCGAAATAGACGGTATTGTAACAGAAGTGGCCAATGTAGGTGAAAATAAAAGAGGATCTGATATCAAACTCTTTCAGGTATTAATTAAACTTAATTCAATAAATAAAAATATTAGACCAGGAATGACAACGTCTAATAAAATATTAACACATCAAGAAGACAATGTATTAATGGCTCCATTGGAAGCTATATTCTCAAAAGACTCCATTAGTTATGCCTATGTAAAATCTGGTTATTCTATTGAAAAAAAACAAGTAGAATTGGGTTTAGCGAATAATGAAGTCGTGATTATAAAAAAAGGATTAAATGAAAATGATGTTGTTTATTTAAATGCACCTACAGATCTGAAAGATAAAAGTATAACACTATTAAAATAACTCATGATAGATAAAATACTTTTAGAAAAACTTAAATCTAATTTTAATGAGGCGTATTGGTTTATTAAAACAAATAAAGTAAGAACATTTTTAACTGCTTTGGGTATTATTTTTGGAGTAGCATCGGTAATAACTATGCTTGCCATTGGAAATGGAGCTGAAAAAGAAATTTTATCTCAACTTGAATTGGTTGGAGTCAATAATATTGTTGTAACTCCTTTACCCGACCTTGAAAATGAGAGTGATAGCGAAAGTGAAGAAGAAACAACAAACAATGATTCTAAAAAATTTTCTAAAGGTTTAGACATATTAGATGCTTTAAGTGTTACTAAAACAATACCCAGTGTAAAAATTGTAAGCCCAGAAATAATTCTTGATACTTATGTTATAAATGATGGAAAGCAAAACTCTGTAAAGCTTATTGGTGTTTCTGCTGCATTTTTTAAAGTTTCTAATATTTATATTGAAAAAGGTAAAATTTTCACAAATTACCAAACAAACAACGCACTTCCTGTTTGCGTTATAGGTAAAAAAGTAGAGAAAAAACTTTTTACTGGTGAAAGTGCTTTAGGCAAACACATCAAAGTTAAAGATGTTTGGTTACAAGTTGTTGGTGTTATTGAAGAAAAATTAATATCTGATAAAGCTCAAGAAGATTTAGGTATTAGAGACTTAAACCAAGATATATACATTCCTATAAAAACATTTTTAGTTCGTTACAGAGATAGAAAAATAATAACCGACGATTTAGAAGCAAATACTAACAACCAAAATGGTCCCAAGAAAAGAATTTCTAGAGGTAATTATCATCAAATAGATAAATTAACCATTCAAGTTTTCAACTCAAATGAATTAAAAGCGACTGCTGAAGTTTTAAGTAAACTTCTAAAACGAAGACATAACGATGTATTAGATTTTGAAATTGCTATCCCTATTCAACTACTTAAACAACAACAAAAAACAAAACAAATATTCAATATTGTATTAAGTATTATTGCTGGTATTTCTTTACTAATTGGAGGTATTGGTATTATGAATATAATGCTAGCTTCGGTATTAGAAAGAACCAAAGAAATAGGAATAATTCGTGCTATAGGTGCTACTGAAGAAGACGTTATTTTACAATTTTTATCAGAGTCGGTATTAATTAGTGTTGGTGGTGGTATTATAGGAATAATTGTTGGCGTTATTGGAGCCTATGTTATTGAAATAGTTTCAGGTATAGAAACGGTACTATCTCTTAATTCCATATTAATTTCCTTTTTTATTGCAGTAATAGTAGGACTTGTTTTTGGAATATTTCCTGCGAAAGCAGCTGCTAATAAAAAGCCTATTCAAGCACTTCGATCGGAATAATATACCATAAATGATTAAAATATACTAGGAACACAAAGCCAAAGAGATGAAAAAAATATTGTTCGTATTAATAATAACTCTGTCTTGTTTAGCGTTTTCGCAATCAAAAAAAATAACTTTAAACGAAGCCATTAATTTAGCGCAGAAACAATCTCCAGATTATAAAATAACCTTAAATAGAAATCAGTCTAATTATTGGCGTTTTAGAAATTACAAAGCGAGTTTTTTACCTCAATTAAGGTTTAATGCAACTTTACCCGAATACAATAAAGCAGTGCGTAGAATAACTAATGATGCTGGTCAAGATGTTTTTGTAAACCAAGATCAATTAATTTTAGAAGGTGGATTATCTATTGCCCAAAACATTCCATATACAGGTGGTACACTCTCTTTAAACACTAATTTAGAGCGTATTGAATTGTTTGGGCTTGACGATAACATTGGGTATTCTGTAGTACCTTTTTCTATAAGATATTATCAAAATTCGTTGTTTTACAATCCTTTTAAATGGGATAAAAAAATTGAACCTTTAATTTATGAAGAATCACGACGGGACTTTATTGAAAAAATGGAAGACATATCAGTAACTACTTGTCAAAGATATTTCCAGTTACTTAAAGCACAAATGCAGTTGGAAATAGCCAAAGTGAATTTATCAAATCAAGATACACTGTATCAAATTTCACAAGGACGATTCAAAATTGGAAAAATTGCAGAAAATGAATTATTACAAGTAGAACTCACCCTATTAAATTCTAGAAATGTTGTAACTACCAATACTATAGAATTAAAAAGAACTTCTCAAAACTTAGCAAGGTATTTAGAGTTAGATTCGGAAAATATTCAATTAGATGTTCCTGACAACTTACCTCTTTTTGAGGTAAACATCGATAAAGCTTTAGAAGAAGCCCAATCAAACAGAAAAACGGTTATTGAGTTTAGAAGAAAAAGGTTAGAATCCGAAAAAGAATTGGCTTTTCAAAAGGGAAATAACAGGTTAAAACTTGGAGTATCTGCTAATTTTGGAATTTCACAAAATGGCGATGACTTTGATAATCTTTTTAACAACTTTAATCAGCAACAAAATGTTTCTGTGTCTGTTAGTATCCCTGTCTTCGATTGGGGTGTTTCAAAATCAAGACGTAAAATGGCTGAAGCAGATTTAGACTTGACCAATAATAATATAGACCAGGAAAAATTAGCTTTTGAACAAGAAATTTATTTACACGTACTGAATTGGTCTAGTCAAAGAGACTTTTTAGCAACAGCTGAAAAAGCCAAAGAAATAGCCATAAAACGTTATGACATCTCACAAAAAAGATATGTTTTAGACAAAATTACTATAACCGATTTAAATATTGCTTTACAAGAAAAGGATAAAGCTGTTTTACAATACTTAAACTCACTAGAAAAATTTTGGCAAGATTATTATGTTTTAAGACAGTTAACTCTCTATGATTTTATAAATAATAAAAAATTAGAAGTTGACAACATTCTTTTTGATTAAAATCATCAATAATTCATACTTTTGAATTATGAGTTTTACAAAAACAACCGAACAAGATTCAAACTATAATCATCTCGAAAAGATGAGCATTTCTGAATTATTATCTAACATTAATAATGAAGATAAAATTGTTCCTACAGCTGTTGAAAAAGCACTTCCACAAGTAGAAGCTTTAGTAAGTATAATTGTATCAAAGTTAAAAGATGGTGGACGCCTATTTTATATGGGAGCTGGTACTAGTGGGCGTTTAGGCATATTAGATGCTTCTGAATGTCCTCCTACTTTTGGTGTCTCTCACGATTTAGTTATAGGCATCATTGCTGGTGGCGATACGGCTATTAGAAAAGCTGTTGAGTTTGCGGAAGATTCTGAGTCACAAGGTTGGGAAGATTTACAATCTTATGAAATTTCAAACAAAGATGTCGTCATTGGTATTGCTGCCTCTGGTACGACGCCTTATGTTATTGCCGCTTTACAAGCATGTAATACCAACAACATAAGTACCGGCTGCATTACTTGCAATAAAAATAGTCCGCTTTCGCAAACAGCTCAATACCCAATTGAAGTTATTGTTGGTCCTGAATTTGTTACTGGAAGCTCAAGAATGAAAGCGGGAACTGCGCAAAAATTAGTGCTTAATATGATAACCACCACTACTATGATTCAATTAGGACATATAAAAGGCAATAAAATGGTTGATATGCAACTAAGTAATAACAAACTTGTAGATAGAGGTACTAAAATGATCATGGCAGAACTTAGTATCACTGAAGAAGAGGCAAAAACTCTTCTAAAGAGACATAAAGATGTCCGTTCATCAATTAAAAATTACAATAATGGAAACTAACAAAACAGATAAAACAATACTTTTTAAAGGGATTAAAACATTAATTTTCGCTTTACTAAGCTTATTTATTGGCCCTATCTTAATGACAATGGCACTTGGCGATAAAGAAAATACACTTTACATTCCTTTGTTAATTATAGCTTGCTTAATATGTGCTATGGCTGTTTTTTTAATTTTCAAAGGTATACGTATTATCATGAACAGTATGTTTAAAAAAAACAATTAAAATGATATTTCTTTTAAGTGGTAGGATTATATCCAAAATCGGAATCGTTTATTGAAATATTTAAGCCTTCCATAATATAATTTATTATAGCATAATGATGAATAGTATGACTGTTCGCTTGTGAAAACAAAGCACCATAACTATAAGTCATTTCTACTTTTCCTAAGCCCAAATCATCCGTTACTAAAACAGAATCTGTCATCGCTAAACCAAATTTATTTAAGTTATCCATGATTGAATTTAAATATCTAGCAGCACTATCACATTCACTTTCCACTACACGATTTCTACTTCTTGTCGTTAAATCAATGATATTATTTAAGTTTACAGCAAAAATACAATCGTAAAAATCTAAAATATGTCTTAAATGAATTCCTATACTCGAATAATATGGAGCTATCGATGTATTACTAAAAGTAGCATCATTTAAATGATCTAATAAAGGTTTAGACTTTGCTAGTGTTTTTAGTGTCGATTGTATAATAACATCCATAGGCTTACTAAAGTAATTAAATAATTTAAACTAAAACCATTAGTCCAATTCAATCTCTAACCTTACTGATATGAAAAACTTAAATGTTGTTAAGAAATACTTTTTCCTATTTCTTCAACTACCAATCGTATCTCTCCGTAGCTAAATTTGTCATCTAATTGATTTTTTAAATCTGATAAATTTTCAAATATTTTCTTCGGAATTAACTCTAATAATTCATCATAATGCTCCTTTGACATTAGTTCTGAAACTTCTATTTCGCCCGAAGCAATAAAACTTGCCAAATGCCCGAATATTGTATTCTCATTCAGTTCACGTTCGTCAGCAATTTTTGTAATCGTTTTTCCAGATTTAAACAATTCTAAAGATGCTTTTTTTGTATCTACCTTCTTTTTCTTGGGTTGCTGTTCCTCAAAAATGTTGGCGTCTTCAGTAGTTTCAATACCATTTTCCTCACAATAAGCCCTAATCTCTTTTAAGATAACCTCACCATACTTTTTAATCCGCACATCGCCCATACCATTCACTTTTTTAAGTTCTTGCTTTGTTAATGGCAGTGTTTCACAAATTTCATACAATGTTTTTTGAGCAAAAACCTGATAATGAATTAAATCATTTTCTTGGGCAATTTCGTTTCTAAGCACACGTAACCTTTCAAATAAGTCTACATTTGTTGTACCATCTACAACCGCTTTTCGTGGTTTTTTAGGAGCTTCTTTTGTTATAAAAACTGCTTTAGCCCTTAATGCTAAAAAGGAACTTGTAGAAAAACCTTTATACAAGCTATTAAAATATAATAGTTTAATTTCTAGAAGTTCTTCTAGTGCATCACTGTTTTTAGCAATATCTGCTCCAACAGCTTTATTATCAGTGGTAAAATTGAAGGTTTTTAATGATTCAACTATGTGCTTTTCAGTCTCCGTTTTAAAATAAGCAACGGCTTTTATAAAACGTTCTTGAATTAAATCGCTCATTTCAGGCAAACCTTCATCTTCCGAAAGTTGTTTTAATTGTGCTATAAAACCAGTACTCACTTTTAAAAGATTAGTTACCGTTGTTTTTATAATTAATAATGGTGCTTCAATTTGCCCCTCAATAATAGTTCTGTTTTTATAAAAAATATCTAAAACTCGATTGATTGGATATAAAAATTCATAAAAATCAAACACTTCAACCATTAAATCTAGTTGAAAATTTCTTTCTGAAACGGCTAAAACAGCTTCATTTGGTTCATTTTTTTCTGCATTTTTATTGAAAGAAATCACATGGCTATCACTAATAATCTGACTAGAATTAATTTCGCTTTTCAATACTAAGCCTTCTAAAGACTTACAACGACTTAATGCCACATAGGTTTGTCCATGTGCAAAAGCACCTTGCGCATCTATGATGGCTTTTTCAAAAGTTAAACCTTGGCTTTTATGTATGGTAATGGCCCAAGCCAAACGCAAAGGCATTTGGGTAAAAGCACCTATCCTTTCTTCTGAAATGTTTTTAGTTTCAGCATCAACAGAATAATTTATATTTTCCCAAATCTCAGGTTTGGTAATAATATTAAACTCATCATCAGGGCAATGTACAACGACTTCATCTTTATCTAAATGAATAACTTTACCAATTTTCCCATTAAAATAACGCTTCTCTGGTCCACTATCATTCTTAATAAACATAACCTGTGCCCCCACCTTTAATTCAAGCTTCTCACTATTAGGATAAGCATGATCTGGAAATTTACCTTCAACAACGGCTTTATATGAAAATGTTTTGGTTTTTAATTTAACTAACTCTGCGTTATTAGTCGCTTCTGCTTTATTATTATGTGTGGTTAAAGAAATGTATCCTGCATCTGGTTCTGGAATAAAATTTGGGATATATCGTTTATTCAATTCTTTAGCAGAAGATTCCGTTAGAACATTATTCCGAATCTCATTAAGTATTTCAATAAATACTGGATTTTCTTGTCTATAAATATGTTTTAACTCGATTGAAATAGCATCACTTTCTTGATAGGCATGACTACTAAAAAAGAATCCATTTTTATAATAAGGTTTTAATAAATCCCATTCATTATCTCGAATAACAGGTGATAGTTGTTGCAAATCACCAATCATTAGAACTTGAACCCCTCCAAAAACCTTACTTCTATTTCTAAAACGACGTAATGTTCTATCAATACCATCCAATAAATCTGCTCTAACCATACTAATTTCATCAATAACTAACAAATCCATCGATTTAATTATATTGATTTTAGTTTTACTGAATTTCCGATTAAATCCTTTAGAAGCATTCAAATCGGTATCGGGTAAAATAGGCCCAAAAGGCATTTGAAAAAAAGAATGAATGGTAACTCCTTTAGCATTAATAGCTGCCACACCCGTTGGAGCAATAACAACCAAACGCTTTAAACTATTCATTTTTAAACGGTGTAAAAATGTCGTTTTACCAGTACCTGCTTTACCTGTTAAAAAAATAGAGCGATTTGTTTTATTTACAAACTCCCAAGCTAATTCGAGTTCTTTATTTATTTGCATTAATTAGGCTTAAAATAGATATTGAAGATACTAATTTGAAGAATATTTTTGCAAGTTTTTGATAAAAATAATAATGTGATATAGTTTATATATTTTACGCTTCATATTCCAAGTAAATTATCATTATTATCATCTACAAAATCTTGAATATAAATACTCTATATACCTAAACATTAATCATATGTCAAATTATATAAACAAATATTTAATGCGAAATAAATCATAATCAATTGTATTTCAACACATTATTTTGTAATAATTTAGTTAAAAATAAAACACAAAAAAACCCCTTCATTTTTCAATGAAGGGGTTTCCAAAAAAGGCAACGACCTACTCTCCCACAATGCAGTACCATCGGCGCTAACGGGCTTAACTTCTCTGTTCGGAATGGTAAGAGGTGAGCCCCGTCGCTATAACCACCTTAAGTTATAGCTGTTGTAATAAGTTTAACCTTATTACTTACAGCGTTTTGATTAAAAATCAAAACAAATATCTTAACATATTGAAAAAAGGGTAATTTATACCATCATACATGAATACTATAATAATTGTATTGAACTTAGTAAAAAAACAGGCGTACAATAAGCCTATGGGTTATTAGTACTACTCGGCTATGACATTACTGCCTTTACACCTATAGCCTATCAACGTGGTAATCTTCCACGACCCTTTAAAGAAATCTCATCTTGTGGTGGGTTTCGCGCTTATATGCTTTCAGCGCTTATCCCTTCCCAACGTAGCTACTCTGCAATGCTCCTGGCGGAACAACAGATACACCAGAGGTTAGTCCAACTCGGTCCTCTCGT